>JBBSSF010000337.1:0-4735 GCA_038242345.1 Hyphomicrobiales bacterium | reverse complement strand
GGATTTTCTCGGTCGCCGCTGGACCTACCGGGCGCTGGGCGAGATCGTCGCCCGGGCGACGGTCGGGCTCCGGCGTCTGGGCGTGGGGCAGGGGACCCGGGTCGGCCTGTGCCTGCCGAACACGCCCTATTCGGTGATCCTCTATTTCGCCGTGCTGAAGGCCGGCGGCACGGTCGTCAATTATAATCCGCTCTACACGGCGCGCGAGCTTGGCGCCCAGATCCGGGATTCCGGCACCAGCGTCATGGTGGTGATGGATCTTGAGCGGATCTACCGGCCGCTGGCCTCCATTGCTGCCGAGTGCGGGCTGAAGCATGTCATCGTCTGTCCGATGGCCGGCGCACTGCCCTTCCCGAAAGGGCTGCTGTTCCGCCTGTTCAAGCGGGCCGAGCGGGCGCGCATCCCGAAGGATGACCTGCATGTCCCGTTCAGCCGGCTGCTGACGGCGGGGTTTGCCGGTCCGTCGGCGGCGCTGGAGGCCTCCGATGTGGCAGTGCTGCAATATACCGGCGGCACCACCGGCGTGCCCAAGGGGGCGATGCTGACCCATGCCAGTCTGGTGGCCAATGCCCGCCAGATCGTCGCCTGTGCCGGCCCCGGCGGTCTCCGGCCGGGAGAGGAGCGGGTGCTGGTCATCCTGCCGCTGTTCCACGTCTTCGCCATGACGGTGGCGATGAACACGGCGGTGGAAATCGGCGCCGAGATGATCCTGGTGCCGCGCTTCCAGATCGACGAGACGCTGGCCACCATCAAGCGCACCCGGCCGACATTGCTGCCGGCGGTGCCCACCATCTATGGCGCGCTGAACGCGGCGGCGGAAAAGGCGACGGGCAGGGGGGCGGTGGATCTCACCTCGATCCGCACCTGCATTTCCGGCGGCGCGCCGCTGCCGGCGGAGATCCGGGCCCGGTTCGAGGGGCTGACCGGCTGCCGGCTGTCGGAGGGCTATGGCCTCACGGAAGCCTCGCCGGTCATCACCGTCAACCCGCTGGATGGCCGCCCGGGCCGCGACGGCTCGGCCGGGATCGCGCTGCCCGATACGGTGATCGAGATCCGCGATCCCGAGAACCCGACCCGGCTGATGCCGCCGGGGGAAAAGGGCGAGGTCTGCGTGCGCGGCCCCCAGGTGATGGCCGGTTACTGGCGCCGCCCGGCCGACACCCGCGCGGTGATGATCGACGGCGCGCTCCGGACCGGCGATGTCGGCTATCTCGACGCCGACGGCTTCCTGTTCCTCGTCGACCGTCTGAAGGATCTCATCCTGTGCTCGGGCTACAATGTCTATCCCCGGGTGATCGAGGAGGCGCTCTACGAGCATGAGGCGGTGGCGGAAGCCATCGTCATCGGCGTGCCCGATCCCTATCGCGGCGAGAGCCCCAAGGCCTTCGTGACGCTCCGGGCCGGCGCCGAGGTGACGCCCGAGGCGCTGAAGGCCTTCCTCACGGACCGGCTGTCGAAGATCGAGATGCCCGGCGCCATCGAGATCCGCGACGAGCTGCCCAAGACCATGGTCGGCAAGCTCTCGCGCAAGGAACTGGTGGCCGAGGAGCGGGAGCGCCGGGAAGCGGCCGGGGGCACGGCACCATGAGCGCGTGCACCAGCAGAGGCGCACCCGCGCTGGAATCCCTTGTCAGGTTGTTGACGCATAGGTTAGGCTATGACGCGCGTGATCCAGCTTGTCCCGGGAAGGCGATCCATGGCGGAGCAGTTCTTTACCGTGACCCAGCTTGCCCAGTCGCTCGGGATCACGGCGCGGACCGTCCGCTTCTACGACGACAAGGGGCTGGTGACCCCCAGCCGGGCCGGCACGACGCGGGTCTACACCCAGCGCGACCGGGCCCGTCTGATCCTCATTCTCCGCGGCAAGCGGCTCGGCTTCACGCTGCGCGAGATCAAGGAATATCTCGACCTCTACGAACTCGACCGCACCCAGAAGGAGCAGCTGAAAATGCTGCTGAAGGGCGTGCGCAAGCGCATCGACCGGCTGGAAGAGCAGAGCATCGCGCTCAAGCAGACGCTGGAAGAGCTGCACGCCATCGAGGGGCAGGCGGTCTCGGCGCTGACCGAGATCGATGCCAGCGACGCCGGCGGCGAGCGTCAGGCCGGCTGAGCCCGGCTTTCTCTCCCGAGACATCGACGCCTTTATCGAGGCTGTCCCCCCGTGCGTCTGCCGGGGCCGGGCGTGCGCGTGCGTGCGCTCCCCATGCCCGTCTGCGGGCCAGTCATCAGAACAAAAACACCTGATTTCCAGAGGAAACGTCATGACTTCAGCCGTCATTGCGGGCTATCAGCGCTCGCCCTTCACGCCGGCCGGCAAGGGTGCACTGGCTCGGGTCCGTCCCGATGATCTGGCCGCCGCCGTGGTGCGCGGGCTGGTTGCGCGCACCGGCGTGAAGCCGGAGGACATCGAGGACCTCATCCTTGGCTGCGCCTTCCCCGAGGGCGAACAGGGCCTGAATGTCGCCCGTCTCATCGGCCTCCTGGCCGACCTGCCGCTGTCGGTGGCGGGCGTCACTGTCAACCGCTTCTGCGGCTCGTCCATGCAGTCGGTCCACATTGCCGCCGGCCAGATCGCCATTGGCGCCGGCGAGGTGTTCCTGTGCGCCGGCCTTGAGAGCATGAGCCGGGTGCCGATGATGGGCTTCAACCCGTTGCCCAATCCGGCGCTGGCGCAGAAGATGCCCGGTGCCTTCCTCGGCATGGGCGACACGGCGGAAAATGTCGCCCGCCGCTGGCAGATCACCCGGGGCGAGCAGGAGGAATTCGCGCTCGCCAGCCACGCCAAGGCGGCGGCGGCTCAGGCGGCCGGCAAGTTCGCCGACGAGATCGTGGCGATTTCCGCCGGTGGCAAGACCGTCGACCGCGACGGCTGCATCCGGGCGGATGCCAGCGCCGAGGGTCTGGCCGGGCTGAAGCCCGCCTTCCAGAGCGATGGCACGGTGACCGCCGGCACCTCCTCGCCGCTGACCGATGGCGCCTCGGCGGTGCTCGTCTGCTCCGAGAGCTATGCCGAGAAGAATGGCCTGGCGCCGCTGGCCCGCATCGCCGCCGTCGGCGTCTCCGGCTGCGCGCCGGAGATCATGGGCATCGGCCCGGTGGAGGCCTCCCGCAAGGCTCTGAAGCGCGCCGGCATCAGCGCCGACGCCGTGGATGTGGTGGAACTGAACGAGGCCTTCGCCTCCCAGGCCATTGCCTGCACCCGGGATCTCGGCCTGCGTCCGGAGACCATCAATCTGGATGGCGGCGCCATCGCGCTCGGCCATCCGCTGGGGGCGACGGGGGCCCGCATCGTCGGCAAGGCCGCGTCGCTCCTGAAGCGGGAAGGCGGCCGCTATGCGCTCGCCACCCAGTGCATTGGCGGCGGGCAGGGCATCGCCACGGTTCTGGAGCGCCTGTGATGACCGAAATCCGCAAAGTCGCCGTGCTTGGCGCCGGTGTCATGGGCTCCGGCATCGCCGCCCAGGTGGCGAATGCCGGCCTGCCGGTGCTGCTGCTCGATGTGGTGCCGACGGGTGCCGAAAACCGCAATGCGCTGGCCGACGCCGCCGTCGCCCGGATGCTGAAGACCGATCCGGCGCCGTTCATGTCGACGAAAGCCGCCCGGCTGGTCGAGACCGGCAATCTGGATGACGATCTGGACAAGCTTTCCGGTGTCGACTGGATCATCGAGGTGGTGGTCGAGCGGCTGGACGTGAAGCAGGCGCTCTACCGCCGCATCGACGCCGTGCGCCGGCCGGGTACGCCGGTATCCTCCAACACCTCCACCATCCCGCTGGAAGCTCTCGTCGCCGGCCTGCCGGAGAGCTTCGCCCGGGACTTCCTCATCACCCATTTCTTCAATCCGCCGCGCTATATGCGGCTTCTGGAAGTGGTGACGGGGCCGGCTACCGATGCGGCGCTGGCCGACCGGGTGGCCGACTTTGCCGACCGCGTGCTGGGCAAGAGCGTGGTGCGGGCCAAGGACCGGCCGGGCTTCATCGCCAACCGGCTCGGCACCCTCTGGGTGCAGCTCGGTATCGTCCGCGCCATCGACCTCGGCCTGAGCGTGGAAGAGGCCGACGCCGTGATCGGCCGCGCCTTCGGCATCCCCAAGACCGGCATCTTCGGCCTGGTCGATCTGGTCGGTCTCGACCTGATGCCCCATGTCAGCGCCAGCCTGCGCGGCCTGCTGCCGGCCGGTGACGCCTTCCACGCCAGCGACCGTGATCTGCCGGTGATCCGTGAGATGATCGCGGCCGGCTATACCGGCCGCAAGGGCAAGGGCGGCTTCTACCGCCTGAACCGGGACGGCGGCGGCAAGATCAAGGAAGCCGTCGATCTCGCGACCGGCGCCTATCGCCTCTCGGCCAAGCCGTCGATCCCGGGGCTGTCGTCGGCCAAATCGCCCAAGCGCGTGCTTGAGCGCAGCGACAAATTCGGCGCCTATGCCTGGGCGGTGTTCGGCGAGACGCTGGCCTATGCGGCCTCTCTCGTCGGCGAGATCTGCGACGACATCACCGCCGTCGATACCGCCATGCGGCTGGGCTACAACTGGAAATTCGGCCCCTTCGAGCTTCTCGATCGCATCGGCCCGGCTTATGTCGCCGGCCGTCTGGCAGTCGAGGGCAAGCCGGTGCCCGATCTTCTGCGGTTGGTGGGAGAGGGGACTTTCTACCGGGTGGCGGACGGTCGCCGGCAGGCCTTCCAGCCCGATGGCAGCTATCGCGACATCGTGCGCCCCGAAGGCGTGCTGCTG
>JBBSSF010000336.1:0-4757 GCA_038242345.1 Hyphomicrobiales bacterium | reverse complement strand
CTGGCGCGTCGGCCCGCCGGCCTCGTCCGCCACCACCTGGCCATCGAGCCCCGCCCCCGGATGGGAGGCGCGCGCGCCGATAACGAGCCGGTACAACACCCCGCCGGCCGGGCCGGCCGCGACCGCGCTCCCCTCCTCCATCACCACCAGGGTGGTGGCCAGCCGGGCGACCTCGGCCAGGGAATGGGTGACATAGACGATCGGGATGCCGGCGGCGTCCCGCATCCGCTCCACATAGGGCAGGATTTCCGCCTTGCGCGCCTCGTCGAGGGCGGCCAGCGGCTCGTCCATCAGCAGCAGGCGCGGGCTCGCCAGCAGCGCCCGGCCGATGGCGACCCGCTGCTTCTCGCCCCCCGACAGCCCGGCCGGCCGCCGGTCGACCAGATGGCCGATGCCGAGGAGATCCACCACCCGGTCGAGGGATTCCCGGCGCTCGCGCCGCGGCGTGAAGAACTGGCCATAGAGCAGGTTGGAGCGCACCGAGAGATGGGGAAACAGCCGTGCTTCCTGGAACACATAGCCGAGACGCCGGCGCGACGGCGGCACGAACACCCCGTCGTCCCGGTCCACCAGCACCCGGCCATCGAGCACGATGCGCCCCCGGTCGGGACGGACGAGGCCGCCGATGAGATCGACCAGCGTCGTCTTGCCCGAGCCCGAGCGGCCGAACAGCACCGTCAGCCCCACGGGCGCATCGAAGGCCGCCGTCAGCGTGAAGGCGCCGCGGGTGAGCGCGACATCGACGGACAGGCTCATTCCCCCGCCTCCTGCCGGCGCGCCGCCCGGGCCGCCAGCCACTCGGAAATCAGGAGCGCGATCATGGAAATGACCACGGACACCGCCGTCAGCCGCAGCGCCCCGGTCTCGCCATCGGGGATCTGGGTGAAGGTGTAGATGGCCGAGGCGAGGGTCTGGGTCTCGCCGGGAATGTTGGAGACGAAGGTGATCGTGGCGCCGAACTCGCCCATGGCCTTGGCAAAGCCCAGCACCATGCCGGCGATCACCCCGGGCAGCGACAGGGGCAGCGTGACCGTGAAGAACACCCACAGCCGCGGCGCGCCGAGGGTGGAAGCGGCCTGTTCCAGCCTGCGGTCCACCGCCTCGAAGGAGAGCCGCACCGCCCGCACCAGAAGGGGAAAGCCCATGACGCCGGCCGCCAGCGCCGCCCCGGTCCAGCGGAAGGAGAAGACGAGGCCGAAATGCTCGGCCAGGAAGGCGCCGACCGGCGCCTTGCGGCCGAAGGTGATGAGCAGCAGGAAGCCGGTGACCACCGGCGGCAGCACCAGCGGCAGGTGGACCAGCCCGTTCAGCAGGTTGCGGCCGGGAAAGCGCCAGCGCGCCAGTGCCCAGGCCACCAGAAGCGCCAGGGGCAGGCTGGCGACGGTCGCAACCGTCGCCACCTTCAGGCTCAGATGAACCGCCGTCCACTCGGCCGGACTGAGGCTCCAGAAATCGCCGCTCATCACACCCGGATCAGTTGGAGGCCGGCGGAACCAGCATGGTGAAGCCTTCCGCCGTGAACGCCGCCGCGGCCGGGCCGGTGTGCAGCGCCTTGTAGAGGCTCTCGGCATCCGGGTTGGTCGAGGCGGTGGTAATGGCCACAGGATAGATGATCGGCGCGTGGCTGCCTTCCGGGAAGGTGCCGATGATCTTCACCTTCCTGTCCGAGGCCGCATCGGTCGCATAGACGATGCCGAGCGGCGCCTCGCCGCGCGAGACCAGCAGGAGAGCGGCGCGCACATTGTCGGCCTGGGCGAGCTTGCCTTCCACCGACGGCCAGATGCCGAGATTGGTGAGCGCGGTCTTGGCATATTTGCCGGCCGGCACCGAATTGACCTCGCCCACCGCCAGACGCCCGTCGCCGAGCAGGCCGGCCAGATCGAAGCCCTGCTTGATGTCGACGGTCGCGCTCGACTCGGCCGGCGCCACCAGCACCAGCTTGTTGCCGAGCAGATTTTCCCGGGTGTCGGCCTTGATGAGATTGCTCTTGGCCACATAATCCATCCAGGCCAGATCGGCCGAGATGAAGATGTCGGCCGGCGCGCCCTGCTCGATCTGCTTGGCGAGCGCCGAGGAGGAGGCATAGGAGACGGTCGCCGTCTTGCCGGTATCCTTGCTCCAGCCGGCGATGACGGCATCCAGCGCGTTCTTGAGGCTGGCGGCGGCAAACACCACCACGGGCTCGGCCGCGGCAGCCGGCTGCGGCGCCGTCAGCGCCCCTGCGCCCAGCGGCAGGGCGAGCGCCAGCGCCAGCGCCTTCAGCACACCCCGGCGTCCGATCGCGCCCATCCATCCCGTCATGATCTCTCTCCGCCCTGCCTGTCTGTCCTGCGCCCCCGTCACCGGGGTGTCCGGACCGGCATGTTAGCCGACCGTCATATCCGTTGGAATATGTCGCCTGCCCGAGGCGGGAAATATCCACTCTTGCGACCGGCGGCACTGGCATCGCCGGCGCAAAGGCGTAGACTCGGGGAAAACCGGGGATCCGATCGGACAATCCGCGCATTTGCCAGCCGGAGCCGACCCCCGACACGGGAAGGGAGATGTCCCATGACCAGCCCTGACACCACTGGCACCAGCCAGGACCGGGCCGCCGCCCTCGCCCTCATCGCCGACATCGGCGTCGGCATGCTGACGAGCCGCTCGGGCGACGGGCTTGATGCGCGCCCGATGCGCATCCGCCTCGATCCCGGCGCCGGCATCCTGTTCTTCACCCACCGGCATGATGCCCGCGGCGACGCCCATGTGCGGGATCCGGCCGCCCTCCTCACCGTCACCGACGCGGCCCGGGACCGGTATCTGACCCTTTCCGGCACGGTCTCGGTGCTGCCCGACCGGTCGCTGGCCCGCGCCCACTGGGATGCGGACGCCGAGACCTGGTTTCCCGGCGGGCCGAACGACCCGGAGCTGATGCTGGTCCGCTTCCAGCCGGAAAGCGGCGAACTCTGGGAAGGCACCGGCCGGCCCGGCAGCGGCAGCCACCATGCGACCTTCGCCCTGAATGTCGCCGACTGCGTGGCCAATGCCCGCGCCCATGCCGACGAGCGCCTCGACGAGGAGCTGGACGAGAGCTTCCCGGCCAGCGACCCGCCCTCGACGGTGCAGCCGCACCACGCCTTCACCTGAGACCGGCACCGCCGGATGCGGACCTCAGGGCGGCGCTGAAGGCCGGCGGAATGCCGGAGCGTCCTGTTCAGGGATCCTTGGCAGACAGCCGGCGGCAGACGCGCGGGGGCCACAAGCCCCCGCCGGACGGATGCGGGAGGCCCGGCCTCCCGCAGGCCGTTGTCTTCTGGCGGATCACCGACGCCGCGTTCAGGCGCGGTCGATCAGGATTGCCCGGAAATCATTGACATTGGTGCGGGTCGGCCTGGTGACGATGAGATCGTCCAGGGTGTGGAAGAAGCCGTAGCCATCATTGTCGGCCAGCCGCGCCCGGGCATCCTCGCCGCGGGCTGCGGCGCGCAGCAGCGTGTCCGGAAAGGCGAGCGCGCCGGCATTGTCCTCGCTGCCGTCGATGCCGTCGGTGTCGGCGGCCAGCGCCGAGATGCCGGGCGTGCCCTTCAGTGCCATGGTGAGGGCGAGCAGGAATTCCACATTGCGCCCGCCGCGCCCCTGCCCGCGCACCGTCACCGTGGTCTCGCCCCCGGACAGCAGCACGCAGGGCGCTGCCGCCGGCTCGCCATGATCGGCGATGTTGCGGGCGATCGCCGCCATCACCCGGGCCACCTCGCGGGCCTCGCCCTCGATAGTATCGCCCAGCAGAACCGGGGTGACCCCGGCGGCGCGGGCCGCATCGGCTGCCGCCAGCAGCGCCGCCCGCGGCGTGGCGACGAGGCGCACCTCGGACCGGGCAAGCCGGGCGTCTCCGGGCTTTGCGGTTTCCGGCGCATCATCGGCCAGCACCGCTTCCACCGCCGGCGAGAGGGCAATGCGATATTTGCGCAGCACCGCCCGGGCATCGGCATGGGTGGTCGGATCGGCCACCGTCGGGCCCGAGGCGATCACCGCCGGATCGTCGCCCGGCACATCGGAAATCGCCAGCGTCACCACCCGGGCGGGCCAGGCGGCCAGCGCCAGCCGCCCCCCCTTGATGGCCGAGAGGTGCTTGCGCACCGTGTTCATCTCGGTGATGTCGGCGCCGCTGGAGAGCAGTGCCCGGTTGATCGCCCGCTTCTCCTCCAGGCTGACGCCCGGGGCCGGCAGGGCAAGAAGCGCCGATCCGCCGCCAGAGGCGAGGCAGATCACCAGATCTTCCTCCGTCAGCCCGGAGACGAGATCGAGAATGCGTTCGGCCGCGGCCCGGCCGGCGGCATCCGGTACCGGATGGGCGGCTTCCACCACCTCGATCCGGCGGGTGGGCAGGCCGTGGCCGTAGCGGGTGACGACGAGGCCATCGAGGGGCCCCTTCCAGTGGTCCTCCACGGCCTCCGCCATGGCGGCGGCGGCCTTGCCGGCGCCCACCACGATGGTACGCCCCTTCGGCCGCTCGGGCAGAAAGGGCGGCAGGCAGGTGGCCGGCGCTGCCGCCGTCACCGCCGCCCGGAACAGGCGGCAGAGGAGAGTTCTGGCATCCACCGGCATCGCGTCCCTCGCTCCCGACGGGAGAACAGGCCCCTTCCATATCACGCCGCCCGCGCCCCCGGCCGCAAGAAACCCGGCCCGTAGCGGAAAATCCGCGCCGGGCCGGCAACCATCATCCGCATGGGATCCGGGAGGATCATGCCAAAGGTCCTTGAAAAGGATCCTTTGGTATT
>JBBSSF010000335.1:0-4810 GCA_038242345.1 Hyphomicrobiales bacterium | reverse complement strand
GGCCGCATCCAGGTGCGCCAGCGCATCCTGGAATTGCGCGCCGAAACCGGCAGCGATGGCCTCCAGCGCTGCGCCATCGTGCTCGATCCCGCGCTGGTGCCCGTGGTGCCGCGCCAGCACCGGCCCTTCCAGGGCTGGCGCTATCTGCCCGCCGCCGATGCCCCGGCCGATCTCGCCCGCGCCTCCGCCGGAGTGGACGAGATGCCGGCGGAGATGCGCGCCGCCCTTGCCGATCTCGGCCTGCTCTAGGCTGCCCGGCAAAGCCCGGGCGCCCGGAGCGGGGCGCCCTGCAGGGCGCATCCGTATTTTCTTCTCAAGAAATTTTCATTCTTGGTGATTGACGTTCCGCCGGTCCCGGCGTATCCCTGACGCCACAGGAAATTGTCTGGGGCCCATGCGGGAAAGGCGGCCGGAATGTGCGGGATCGTCGGCCTGTTTCTGAAGGATCCGGCGCTCGAGCCGAAGCTCGGGGCGCTGACGGCGGGCATGCTGGTGACGCTCAGCGATCGCGGGCCCGACAGCGCGGGCTTTGCCGTCTATGGCGCTGGCGCCGGCGGGCAGGTGAAGCTGACGCTGCGCGCCGGCCGGGGCGGGCACCATGTGCTCCAGTCGGTGGTGGACGGGCTGATCTCGGCCCTCGGCGTGCCGCTGGCCGCGGTGATCCGGGCGACCCATGTGGTGGTGACCGTGCCGGCCGAGCGGGAGGAGGAGGCGCGGGGCTGGCTCGCCGTCCATCATCCCGAGGTGACGGTGGTCGGCGCCGGCGCCCGCATGGAGCTCTACAAGGAAGTGGGGCTGCCGGCGGATGTGGCCGATCTCTTCGACCTGAGGGTGATGCACGGCACCCATGCCGTCGGCCACACCCGCATGGCGACGGAATCCGCGGTGACGACGGCCGGCGCCCATCCCTTCTCCACCGGGCGGGACCAGTGCCTTGTCCACAACGGCTCGCTCTCCAACCACAATGCGCTGCGCCGCATGCTGGTGCGGGAAGGGCTTTCCTTCGGCACCGAGAATGATTCCGAGGTCGCCGCCGGCTATCTCTCCTGGCGGCTTGCCCAGGGCGCCACCCTGGCGGAGGCGCTGACCGCCTCGCTTGCCGATCTGGACGGCTTCTTCACCTTCGTGGTCGGCACCGAATCCGGCTTTGCGGTGCTGCGCGATCCGATCGCCTGCAAGCCCGCGGTGATGGCCGAAACCGACCGCTGGGTCGCCTTCGGCTCGGAATATCGCGCCCTTGTCGGCCTGCCGGGCATCGAGACCGCCCGGGTGTTCGAGCCCGAACCTGCCACCGTCTATGCCTGGGAGCGCGGCTGATGACCGTCTTCGATCTCTCGGCCGCCTCCGTGCGCGATCTGAATGCCGCCCTCCATGCCCTGACGCCGGAGACGGCGGGTCACCCGGTGACCGTCATCCATCCCGCCGGCAAGCATGCGGTGGCCGTCGGTCTCACGGTGCCGGTCACCGTCGAGGTGAAGGGCCATGTCGGCTACTACTGCGCCGGCATGAACCAGCAGGCGACGGTCCTCGTGCACGGCAATGCCGGCACGGGGCTGGCCGAGAACATGATGTCCGGCACGGTTCATGTGTACGGTGACGCCAGCCAGTCGGCCGGCGCCACGGCCCATGGCGGGCTCATCGTCATCGAGGGCAATGCCTCGGCCCGCTGCGCCATCTCCCTGAAGGGGGCGGACATCGTGGTGAAGGGCAATGTCGGCGCCATGAGCGCCTTCATGGCCCAGGCCGGCAATCTGGTCGTTCTGGGGGATGCCGGCGAGACCCTCGGCGACTCGCTCTACGAGGCGCGCCTGTTCGTGCGCGGCGAGGTGAAGAGCCTCGGAGCCGACTGCATCCGGAAGGACATGGAGCCCGCGGATCGCGCCGCCCTCGTCGCCGTCCTGGAAAAGGCCGGGCTGACGGGCGAGGTGGCGCCGGAGGACTTCCGCTTCTACGGATCGGCCCGCCGGCTCTATCACTTCCATGTCGACAATGTGGACGCCTACTGAGAAGGCCGGGCAGTCATGACCGACGACATCCTCCACACGCCCCGGACCCTGCCGCGCTTCTCGGCGACCTTCGATCCGGCGACGCTCTCCGAGATCCGCCGCGCGGCGGCCACCGGCCTCTATGACATCCGCGGCGGTGGCGCCAAGCGCCGGGTGCCGCATTTTGACGATCTGCTGTTCCTCGGCGCCTCGGTCTCGCGCTATCCGCTGGAAGGCTACCGCGAGAAGTGCGGCACCGATGTCGTGCTGGGCGGGCGCTTCGCGAAGAAGCCGATCCGGCTGAAGATCCCGATCACCATCGCCGGCATGAGCTTCGGCTCGCTCTCGGCCCAGGCCAAGGAGGCGCTGGGCCGTGGCGCCAGCGCCGCCGGCACCTCCACCACCACCGGCGACGGCGGCATGACACCCGAGGAGCGTGGCCACTCGGACATCCTCGTCTATCAGTATCTGCCGTCGCGCTATGGCATGAACCCGGATGATCTGAGGAAGGCCGATGCCATCGAGATCGTGATCGGGCAGGGGGCAAAGCCCGGTGGCGGCGGCATGCTGCTCGGCCAGAAGATTTCGCCGCGGGTGGCCGCGATGCGGACGCTGCCGGAAGGCATCGACCAGCGCAGCGCCTGCCGGCATCCGGACTGGACCGGGCCGGATGATCTTGAAATCAAGATCGAGGAACTGCGCGAGATCACCGACTGGGAAAAGCCGATCTATGTGAAGGTCGGCGCCTCGCGGCCCTATTATGATGTGGCGCTGGCGGTGAAGTCCGGTGCCGATGTCATCGTGCTCGACGGCATGCAGGGCGGCACGGCGGCCACCCAGGACGTGTTCATCGAGCATGTCGGCATCCCGACGCTTGCCGCCATCCGCCCCGCCGTGCAGGCCCTTCAGGATCTGGGGATGCACCGCAAGGTGCAGCTCGTCGTCTCCGGCGGCATCCGCACTGGCGCCGATGTCGCCAAGGCGCTGGCGCTCGGCGCTGACGCGGTCTCCATCGGCACGGCGGCCCTCGTCGCGCTCGGCGACAATGATCCGGCGCTGGAGGCCGAGTACAACGCCCTCGGCACCACGGCCGGGGCCTATGACGACTGGCACGAGGGCCGCGATCCGGCCGGCATCACCACCCAGGATCCGGTGCTCGCCGCCCGGCTCGACCCGGTGAAGGCCGGCCGGCGGCTCGCCAACTATCTGGCCGTGATGACCCTCGAATGCCAGACCATCGCGCGCGCCTGCGGCAAGAGCCATGTCCACAACCTGGAGCCCGAGGATCTCGTGGCGCTGACCATCGAGGCCGCCGCCATGGCCCGGGTGCCGCTCGCCGGCACGAACTGGATCCCCGGGGGCGGCGGGTTCTAAGTGATTTGGGGGCTTCTGCCCCCAAGCCCCCCGGGAGGCTCGAGCCTCCCGAACCCTCCAGTCTTTCCTGAGTTTCGACGCCGAACGGCGTCGCGCGAAGCGGGCCCGGAACTCTTCCGGGCGCAGAGCGAAGCGGAAGCCCAAGGGCCCGGACGGGCCCGCCGGCGACTGAGGCCAGAAAAAAATGATGCCCGGAGACCCTCGGGTCTCCGGGCGGGTTCGGGCGGCAGCCCGACGATTTCGCCGGCAGACGGAAGACAGAAAACGGGACCGTCTGCCCGGATTCCACGACTTGCGAGCCTGACGGAACGAGACGATGCCGATCGATCTGGCCCTGGCCGCGCGGGAGCGTGGCATCCGCTATTTCCTGATTTCCTATACCGACCTGATGGGCACCCAGCGCGCCAAGCTGGCGCCGGCGGCGGCCATTGCCGGCATGCAGACGGCGGGCGCCGGCTTTGCCGGCTTCGCCACCTGGCTCGACATGAGCCCGGCGGATGCGGATCTCTTCGCCGTGCCCGATCCCGACACCCTGATCCAGCTGCCGTGGAAGCCGGAGGTCGGCTGGGTGGCGGCGGACCTGTGGATGAATGGCCGGCCGGTGGAGCAGGCGCCGCGCACGGTGCTGAAATCGGCCCTGGCCAAGGCCGAGGCCGCGGGCCTGACCATGAAGACCGGCGTGGAAGCCGAGTTCTTCCTGATCTCGCCCGACGGGTCCGAGATTTCCGATCCGGCCGATACCCAGGTGAAGCCCTGTTATGACCAGGCGGCGCTGATGCGGCGCTATGATGTCATCTCGGAAATCTGCGATGCCATGCTGGCGCTGGGCTGGCAGCCCTACCAGAACGACCATGAGGATGCGAACGGCCAGTTCGAGATGAACTGGGACTATGACGACGCCCTCGTCACCGCCGACCGCCATGCCTTCTTCAAGTACATGGTGAAGTCGATTGCCGAGACGCACGGGCTCCGGGCCACCTTCATGCCCAAGCCGTTCATGCATCTGACCGGCAATGGCTGCCACACCCATGTGTCGCTGTGGAAGGGCGACACCAACCTGTTTGCCGATCCGGCCGGCGAACTGGGCCTGTCGCCGCTTGCCTACAACTTCATCGGCGGGCTGCTGGCCCACGCGGAAGGGCTGACGGCGATCACCAATCCGACGGTCAATTCCTACAAGCGCATCAATGCGCCCGTCACCCATTCGGGCGCCACCTGGTCGCCGAACACCATCAGCTACACCGGCAACAACCGCACCCACATGATCCGCATCCCCGATGCCGGCCGGCTGGAATTCCGCCTCGGCGATGGCGCGGCCAACCCCTATCTGATGCCGGCGGCGATCCTGATCGCCGGTCTCGACGGCATCGCCGGCGCGACCGATCCGGGCCGGCGGCTCGACATCAACATGTACCCCGAAGGCCACACGGTCGCCGGCGTGCGCCATCTGC
>JBBSSF010000334.1:0-4821 GCA_038242345.1 Hyphomicrobiales bacterium | reverse complement strand
CCGAAGACCGCCTTTGAATATGCCCAGTCCTTGAAGGTCGATTTCGCCTGGTTGATTTCGGGCGAAGGGGATCCGGTGCCGCACTCGGCGGAGCCGGCCGAACCCGCGGCGGCGATCACCTCCAACGGCCGTCGGATCGGCGTTACCTCGGGAGAGATTGCCCATGTCGATGCAGAAGTCGGCGCCGGCCTCGCCTCCGAGGGACGCTATGTCCCCGTGATGGAGAATGGCGAGACCATCGGCGCCCTCGCCGTCATCGGCACATGGCGACTGCCCGACGTCGTCATCAGGGAGACGATCCGCGCCCCGCTCAATCGCGTGCACGTCGTGCGCTGCGACGGAGACTCCATGGAGCCCCGGATCATGGATGGGGACTTCGTCTTCATCGACGAGACCCGCACCAATCCCCGGATGCCCGGCATCTTCGCCCTGTGGGAAGGCGACGGAACCACCATCAAGCGAGTGGAACTTGTGCCGGACAGCGATCCCCCGCGCCTGCGGCTGATCCCGGAGAACCCGCGATATTCAGCCTACGAGCGCGACGCGGATGTAGTGAAAATCATCGGACGGCTGATCGGACGGTTTACGACGTCGTGAAGCTACTGTTCCCCACGAAGCTATCACCTTAATAAAAAATGCCACGCCAGAATTATGTGGCGTGGCATTAATTATTCAAAGAGCTGTTATTAACGGCGCGCAGTGAATATGTGCTGTTCCTTGGAAGCTTTGGCGTCCGAGCTATTTTCATAGCCACTTAGGCGATAGCCTCTCCAATCGGTCTCATTATTCAGAGTTTCCCGAGCAGAATCAGAAAGGCCTCGAATCAATTCCGCATCGGCACGAGCTTGGCGAAGCAATTCCTGGGCGCTCATCGTATGTCTCCTTCAGGGGCCTGAGTGTGGGCGCAATCAGACCCAGTCGCAGCTGGCGGTGCCGCTTCTGGAGCCACCTCGACGTCCGAGGGGGCATTATCGATTTGCCCCGATTCCGTCAACCGCACAAGCCATCCAGAGAGGTTTCTCTCCAAATCCACATTAGCTATATGTAGGGAGCTATCAACAGGTGGAGATTTTGTAATATCCCAGCGGACTACATTTCCAACACTATCCTTACGTTTTCTAAATTCAAATACCTTTTGATATAGACGAGGGGCGACACCCCTAAATGTAACAAAGGAGACTGCACCATCAATTTCCCCATTTTCCTTGTCTAAATTTATTTCTCGTGAGTATAATGCCCTTGTCATACTCTTTGGATATGGCTCGATAAAAATAACGTTCGATATACCAGAAGATATTATATGCCTAGCACATATGTGACATGGAAAGGTTGTGCAATATAAAGTAGCCCCCTGCGTGCTCCGGCCCTTTCTAGCCGCCTCAGATATTGCGTGCATTTCAGCATGTACTACGCGCCCAAACTCAATCAAATTGCGTACGCGCGCTTCTCGGAGAGCCTCCTTACGAGTCCCATGCAGCAAGTCTAACGCAATCTCATTAGAACTGAGGGACGAAATATTATCCGACAGCAATTTCGATTCTCTTAATATCTCAACAAACTCAGCAATAGACCTCTGTATTTCAGTTGTATTTGGATCAAATTCAATTATATGATCTCTATTATCGGCACTCCCATGCAACTCTTCACGATACACGCCGCCACCGGGATATGGAACATCATTATATCCTGAGGATATGATTGTCCCATCAGAGTCTGATATTATAGCACCCACTTGTCTCGAAAGATCACACGACCGGAGAGATGCCGCCTTTGCAGAATACATCATGTATTCAGAAATAGTTGGCGTAATAAATGGATCCCCGAAAACCAATTTTACAAATCTATTTACTTGCTTTCCGATATCCAATGAATCGTCAATAAAATAATCCGCAAGGGGAAAAGTCTCTCTAACATCCTGAGATAATTTTGTTGAATCTCTCTTATCATCCTCTTCGATCAAACTAGACGCAATAGATAAGTGCTCGGGACTATGAGGGGCCCTTTTGCTTGCCGCAATTCTTGTAGATAATCTATATTCCCTTTTTTTCCTCGGAGAATATATCGACAATACAAAAAAAGTTGCCTCCATATAATTTTCTTAATGTATGAATTTCTTCCGGGTTTTTTAATGAATCGACTATAAATGCAATACTGTTTGTATTTGCATCAATCTCAACAGACGTACTAGGCCTTTCCGCTTCACTAGATGGATTTTCTTTTGTATTCACTCTATCTAATTTTAATTTTCTTATACTAGCTACAGCTAAATATATTACGGCATCTCCCCTATCGGCCTGTCTCCGCAGCTCATCTCCTCCATCCATTAAAGCCCTAATTCTATCTTGTTCTTCAAGAAAAGAAGTATTAATGCCACGAACTTCTGCGATTAGAGCACTTATTTTAATATGAATTGCTTCATATCCAGCAGTCGATAAATCACCAAACAGCTCCTTTTTAACCTCATCAATAGCCGTTCCGGATGCACCAACCAAACCAATATATATATTCGGCCTCTTCATTTTCTTCATATCCAGATCTCCATTAAGATTTACTACGACAGAGCATAGGGCTGGATTTTAATCCACTACGCTATAAAGAATATCAAACTGCATACCAGAACATAAATATACCAAATTCAATAAGCTCGCAAATAGACTTGAGGGCATGTCATGCAGACATGATCGCGCCAAAAGCCCATCATTGGCCATTGCAATTATGGGCAATAACCCATTATCATCCCTCCATCGCCCACCGATGGAGGCCCCGATGGCTGTTCCTGTCCCGCCCCCGCCCGCCGCTGTGCGGGCCCCCTTCCCGGCCGTTGTCCATCACAGGGACGGCCGGACTGCCGCCCTCGTCAGCGTCTATGCGGCCGATGGCTATGTGATCGTCCGCGCCGGGGACGGCGCCACCCTGCGCGGGGATGGCGCCGATCTCGTCACTCTGCCCTGGGGGCCGGCCCGGTCTCCCGCGGGCGCTGAAGGCGCCGCCCGCCCGGGCATGGCCGGGCCCCGGCCGGATGCGCCGAAGCCCTCCTTCCCCGCCCGGCTTCACGCCGGCCTCTCCGGCCTCGCCGCGCTCCTGAAGGGGCCGTCCTCCGCCGGCGCCCGCCGCGGCGGTGCGCGATGATCGCCGCGCCCGTTTCCTCCCCGCCGGCCGGCCATCCGCTGACCGCGCATCCGCTCTGGCCGGTCATCGCCGCTCGGCTCGCCCGGGTGCAGGGAGAAACAGCGCTCCGGGAGCTGACCGCGGCCCGCATTGCGCTGGAAGTTCTCACGCGACAGGGCGCGCTCTCGGCGCCCGCCGCCCGGCTGGCGATCCGCGTCACCGATCCGGCGGATCGGTCGGCGGAGGAAAACACCGTCCCGACATGGGTGCTCGACTGTCTGGACGACGACACCTTGTGCGATCTCCGCCTCCGCTGCGCCACCGGCAGGGCTCCGGCTGGCGACGATGGCCGGGCCGCCATCCGCCGCACACTGGACGAACGCATCGCCGCCCTCGGGGAGGCGAAGGCCTATCCGCTTCTTGCCCATGCCGCCCGCCTCGCCCGTCTGGAGCAGGCGCGCGACCGTGCAGACGAGCGCGAAGCCGGGCGCGCCCTGCTAGGCGCGGTCGTCTCCATCAACGCGGAAGCTGTGCCCGGCAACGGCGGAGATGCGCTCGGCGGCAGCGATGGCCCCCGCCCGGATGCCGGCAGCAACATCGCTGCCGACCAGACGGCCATGATCGCCGTGAAACCTGTCGCTCAGCTCGAAGCAGATGTCGACGGCATCAATCGGCAGGTCGCCTTTCCCGACAGCGGGATTCCCGAACCGGTCGATCAGCACTCCGGCCAGGGTCTCCAGCACCATCAGATGCCCGCGCAGCTCGTCCAGTTGCTTCTGGATGTCGTCGGCCATGGTCTCTCCCTCCTGAAGACCCTCAAGCCTCGCACCGGCACGCAGGAGTCGCAAGGCCGGACCGAAGCCACCGAAAAGGAAGGTGCACGATGAAGACCCCCGATCCCGCCCCCGAAGACTGGGCCAGCCTGGGGGATGCCGCCCGGGCGGCGCTTGTCCTTGCCATCGGCAACCGCGCCACGCAGCGGCTGGTGTCCGATATCGAGGCGACCGCCGGCACCGGCGACCATGCGGCCCCCATCCTCCTGTCGGTCCTCGCCCGCATGGTCCGCGCCCTCATGGACACGCCCCCGGCCGGCACCTGCCCGGAATGCTGGGCCGATGGCACCTGGGCCTTCTTCCGCCAGACGGTCTTCGCCGATGCGCCCCGTCCGGGGATCAATGGCTCCGGGCTCACCGGGAATCTGTCGATCGGGCTCCTGAAGCAATTCACCGGGGCCCTCTCGAAGGCCGGCAGCGGCGTGGTCCGCAGCGCCGAAGCCGGGGGCGCCCCCCGGGAAGTGATCGTCGCCTCCGCGCTTGCCGCCCACTGCATCCAGATCAGCGCGGGCGTGCTGGAGCGCGCCGCCGCCGAAGGATGGGAGGCGGGCGATGCCGTGCAGGAGCTTGATGGCCTGTTCCGCGTCGCCGAAGCGCTGGTGCGCGATGGTTTCGCCCGCGGCTCCGGCATCGGGGAGGTGATGGGCCATGCCTGAACACTTCGATCTCGCCACCCATATGCGCCGCCAGCGGGCCTTTTCGCTGGCAACCTTCGGCCCCGGCGCCCGGGTGGCCGGCGTCACCGATCATATCGCGAAGGAGCTGGTGGAAGTCCGCGCTTCCCCGGGTACGGACCGCTCCGACACCTTGCTCTTCGCCGGGCTTGGTCTGCTGCTGGTCGGGTTGTGCTTCAAGGCCAGCATCGGCCCGTTCCACTCCT
>JBBSSF010000333.1:0-4834 GCA_038242345.1 Hyphomicrobiales bacterium | reverse complement strand
TCGGGCTTGCCGCCGCCCCGGAAGGGGGGCGACGGTTGACGGGCCGGTCCTCAGTCGATGCCGGCGAGCTGGCGCACGCGGCCGGCGATGTCGCCGCGGGGGAACTCGTTGTAGAGGCGCTCGCGCAGGCGCGGGGCCGGGGACGAGTTGACGTTCTCGAACAGCGCGACGCGGCCGGCGAGCGACGAGCAGGTGAGATCCCAGATGAAGTTCATCAGCATCTCCTTGACTTCGGCCGAGACACCCTTGCCCGGGAGAAGCTCCTTCAGACGCGGCCCGATGTCGGGATTGTCGAAGGCGGCCTTGCCGAAGCGCATGACGAGGCCCTGGCCGCACATTTCCTGGAGGATGTGGATGATGCGCGGATAGTGCTCGATCGAATACAGGCGACCGGAGGTGAGCAGGCAGACATCGGGGGCCATGACATCGCCCTCGGTGGGCTTTGCCTGGGCCTCGGCCGCCAGCACGAAGGCCTTGAGGGCCTGGGCATACTGGATGAGCTCGCCGAGCATCCCCTGCACCGCGGGGATGTGGGCGGTGCCGAGCACTTCGGTGACCAGCTGGCCGCAGCCGACGAAGATTTCGGCCTTCACCGACAGCCGGGTCAGCACATGCCAGTGCGCCCAGTTGCAGACCTTGCCGTAGTAGGTCAGCGTCGACGGGTCGCCGAGATTGAAGATCCGCTCCTTGGGCACGAACACCTTGTCGAAGATGACAAGCTGATCGGCTTCCTCGCCCTTGTGGTTGAGAGGATGATCGAACGGATCGGCGCCCGGATTGGACAGCGTCTCGCGGGAGACGAGGCGCAGACCTTCGGTGGCGATGGGAACCGAGCCCCAGATGCAGGCTTCCGGCGGGGTGTCGCGATAGCCGAGATTGGTGAAGAAGATCTCGTTGGACTGGGCCGCGATGGAGCCGACGGACTTGGCGCCGGAGATGCGCACGCCATTCTTCTCGACGCTCTCGATGCGGAGCAGCGAGGCCGCCGCGGCCATCGGGCTGGAGCGGTCATTCTGCGGGCCGGTCAGGCTTTCGGCGGCCGTGATGTTGGCGTCGCGGGCTTCCGTCACATAGCGCAGGATATTCTCGGCGAAATCCGGCTGGCAGCCATCGAAGGCCGACTTCGACTTGGCGAAGGTGGGCAGATAGGCGACCAGGCCGACCGGGATGGTGGGGGCCAGATCCGGCGGCCGGCCGAAGGTGCCGGCGGTCTTCATCGAGGTGTACTCGATCATCTTCCGGCGGGCCTTCAGGTCCTCCATGGTGCGCGGCACCTGCCACGAGCGCGAGCAGATCTTGCCGTCGATCTCGTAAGTGGTCGCCTCGGCAAATTCCGGCTTGAACTGATCGTCGAACATGGAGGCGAGCAGATCGATGCCGGCGCCAAGACCCGGATCGTCGGTCACCTTGTCGAGGAGCTTGCCGTTGACCCAGACCTTGCGGCCATCATCGAGCGAGGCCTTGAATTCGGCGCCGGTCCGCAGGGACTTGACCGGGTCCGATTTCATTTTCTGCACCTGTGCTTCCATCTTTCTCTCCTGACGACCTGTCCGCGGACAGGCAATTCGGGGGCGGGCCCGGCATTTCGCAAAATGCCGGGAGGGGGGATCGGGCGGGAACGGACGGGCTGAAGGATCAGCGCTGGCCGCGGAGATAGGGCAGGCCAAGGGCAGCCGGCGGGCTCGCCTTGCGGCCGAAGATCACGAGAACGGCCATCACCATCACGAAGGGCAGCATCTGGATGAGGTCGTTCGGGATGTTGACGCCGACCACCTGGAGCGCGGTCGTCATGGACAGGCAGGCGCCGAACAGGAGGGCGCCGAACAGCACCCATTGCGGCCGGCCGCGGGCGAGCATCGCCAGCACCAGGGCGATGTAGCCGGCGCCATTGCTCATCATCGGGATGAACAGGCCGGCGCCGACCTGGGACATGTAGGCCCCGCCAAGCCCCGCGAGCCCGCCGGCAAAGAGCACGCCGATGGTGCGGGTGGTGGCGACATCGACACCGGCCGCATCGAGGGCCGCGGGCTTGTCGCCGGCGGAGGCGAAGTTGAGGCCGAGGAAGGTGTGCCGGTCGATGAAGATCATGGCGCCGACCAGAAGCACCGCCAGATAGGCGAGCACGTGCTGGTCGAAGAGGCCGGGGCCGATCACCGGGATCTGGGACAGCCCGGGGATGGCGAGCTTGTCGGCTGCCGGCAGCCGGGGATAGGTGCGGCTGAACTGGTAGTAGTGCAGCAGCGCCGTGATGCCCTGTGCGGTCAGCGTGATGGCGATGCCGATGATGGTCTGGTTCATGGCCATGCGGACGCAGAGCACGACCATGACCAGGGAGACCGCGGCGCCGAGCACCATGCCGGCGAAGAGCCCGGCCCAGGTGGAGCCGGTGAGCAGGTTCACGAAGAAGCCGAGATAGGCGCCCGAGAGAACCATGCCCTCAAGCCCGATATTCATCACGCCGGCCTTTTCCGACACCTGCTCCCCGAGGCCGGCCAGCAGCAGCGGCACGGCGGCGGTGATGGAGCCGAAGACGAGGGCGGACAGGAAGGCTTCGGTAAAGAGCGAGTCCATGGGATTACACCGTCCGCCACAGCCGCCGCTGGTCGAGATATTCGACAAGGGCAAGGAAGATCAGGATGAAGCCGATCAGCACCATGTTGAAATATTGCGGCACGCCCATCCGGATGGCGGCACTTTCGGAGCCGATGTCGAGCACCGAGAAGGCGAAGATGAAGCCGATCACCGCCCAGCCATTCATGCGGGCGAGGAAGACCAGGGGCACCACGGTGAAGCCGTAGCCCGGGTTCCAGTCGGCGTGCATCTTGCCGAGCACGCCCAGCATTTCGGTGGCGCCGCCGAGGCCGGCCAGAGCGCCGGAAAGGCCGAGCACGAGGATGGTGAGCTTCGGCACCGAGAAGCCGGCATGCTTTGCCGCCCGCGGATTGGCGCCGAGCACCTGGAAGCGCAGGCCGAGGGCGGTGCGCGTCATCATCAGATGGGTGCCGATGAGGACGGCGAAGGCGATGAGGATGCCGACATTGACCGTGGTGCCGAACATCTGCGGCAGGCGCAGATCGACCGGAATGGCCTTGGTCTGGGGCTCCGTCAGGCTGCCGTCGCGGAAGAACAGCTTTATCATCGCCGCCGACAGGGCCGTGCCGACGAAGGTCATCATCAGGGTGGAGATCACCTCGTTGATGCCCTGATAGGCCCGCAGCAGCGCCGGAACCACGGTCCATGCCGCGCCAACCGCCATGCCGATGAGCATGCAGAGCACGAGGCCGGGGCCATTGGGAAAGAGCGGCACCAGCACCGGGGCGGTGGCGGCAGCCGCGAAGGTGCCGAGCACGAACTGTCCGTCAACGCCCAGATTCCAGATGCCCGCCCGGAAGGAGACGATGAGGGCCGAGCCCAGCATCATCAGCGGAATGGTGCGGGTGAAGGTCTCCTGCAGGCCGCGCGGCCGCAGGAGGCCGCGTTCGACCACGAAGGCATAGTAGTCGAGCGGGTTGACGCCGAGGGCGAGCAGCACCAGGCCGCCGGCGCAGAGCGCGGCCAGCACCGGGGCGACGGCCATGCCGATGGGGCGCAGCGCCTTCAGGGCAGGGCCGGCAAGGGCGCCGGGGCCGGCCGGTGCCGCGGCCACGTTGGTTTCCTGGCTCATGCCGCTTCCACTCCCGTCATGAGGGCGCCGACCTGACGCCGGGCGTCGGGACCGTTCTCGACGATGCCGGTCATGCGACCGCGCACCATCACGCCGATCCGGTCGGAGAGTTCGAGGACCTCGTCGAGGTCGGTGGAGATGAGGATCGTCGGCAGGCCCCGTTCCGCGCTCTCGCGGATGCGGCGGCGGGTGCTCTCGATGTTGCGGAGGTCGAGGCCGTGGGTCGGCTTGTTGTAGATGATGAGCCGGGCCGCGCCGGAGAGCTCGCGCGCCAGCAGCGCCTTCTGCACGTTGCCGCCGGACAGCCGGCCGATGGGGGTGTGGATCGAGGGCGCCCGCACGTCGAACTCGGTGAAGAGGGCGGTGGCGTGGCGGTCGATCTCGGCGGGACGGGCGAAGCCGAGCCGCCAGTAGGGCGGAACGCCGATCTCCTTCAGGAGCAGGTTGATGGCGATCGGCATGGAGCCGACGGTGCCTTCGCCCAGCCGGTCGTCGGTGGCGTAGCGGATGCCTTCCTTGTAGCGGATGGAGACATCGCCGGTGACCTCCCGGCCCTTGATGACGACGGCGCCGTCGCTCGGGATCTGGCCGGCGATCGCCTCGGCCAGCGGCGTCTGGCCGTTGCCGTCGACGCCGGCGATGCCGAAGATCTCGCCGGTGCGGATGGTGAAGCGCACGTCGTCGACGATGGCCTGGCCCTGGGGACCGGCAACCGTGACGCCAACCACCTCGACCGCCTTGTCGCGCGGCAGGGTGCGGTTGACATGGGGGGCCGGCAGGGCCTCCGGCGACTTCGCCGCGCTCTCGCCGAACATCAGGGTGACGACCCGGTCCAGCGCGGTGTCGCGGGGCAGGTCGCGGATCTCGCCGGTGGTCATCTCGCCGACCACCCGGCCGCGCCGCAGCACGGTGATGCGGTCGCCAAAATCCAGCGCCTCGTCGAGATGATGGGTGATGAACACGACGCCGATGCCCTGCTTCTTCATCGAGAGCATCATCTGGCCGAGTTCCTCGATGCCCTTCGGCGTCAGCATCGCCGTCGGCTCATCGAGCACGATCACCCGGCCGCCGCGCCACAGCGCGCGGATGATTTCCACCTGCTGCTGTTCGCCGAGAGAAAGACTGCCGGTGATGGCGTCGATGTCGATGGAGATGCCGAAATCGGCGCAG
>JBBSSF010000332.1:0-4840 GCA_038242345.1 Hyphomicrobiales bacterium | reverse complement strand
CTTCGCTCTCTTCAGACAAGCCTTCGACGACTTCTTCCGATGTCTGCCCAAACAGGCAACTCGGATAGCCAGCCTCATAACAGACAGGTTCCACCTCATCGGCGGGGCATCACCGGGGATTCCGACGGCGTAGGAGTATATCAGACGGGAGAAAGCTGCCTGCCCCCGGGCACATCTGCCAGCGAGCGAGAAAAAGGACTTCGGCATCCGGGCATTTTCAGGCGTCGCGGAGACCGGGTCGCGCACGGAAAATGCGTCAGCCCCCTAATCCGGCGCGCTTTCCGTCCGCCGGAGCGACCGGAAAGTGCGCCGGGAGGCGGAGTTCCCATGCTGCCGGAGCAGACCGGAAATCCGCCGTCCCCTTGGGGCATCCGGCCTCATACCAGACACGCAAGTGCTGACCGCACCCTAGCCTGAAGGATAGCGGATTTCTCATATGCCCCGAGGGCATGAAAAATCCGCATCGGAATGCCAAGGGATCCTCTTCGAGGATCTTGGGTATCAGAGGCCGGGGCACTGGGTGCCGGGATCGACATCCTTGAAGGAGGAGACGACGGAGACCGAGCCATCCTTCTGCACCTGACCGAGATACATGGTCAGCGGCGCATGATGCTGCTTCGACATGGCGATGGTGCCGCGCGGACCCTCGACGGAGACCTCGCCCAGGGCCTTCAGCACCGGCGCGGTGTCGGTGGTGCCGGCCTTCTCGACGGCGGCCTTGTAGAGATAGACGCCCTCATATTGCGGCACCGACAGATCGTTCGGCGTCTTCAGGCCGGTGCCGAACTTCTTCTCCATGGCGGCGAGGAACTCCTTGTTGGCCGGGCTGTCGATGCCGGTGACATAGGAGGCCGACAGGAAGATGCCCTCGGCATCGGCGCCCATGCTCTTGGCCGTGCCCTCATCGACGGCGAGGTTGCCATAGGGCAGCGCGACGCCGGCGCCGCGCAGCTGCTTGGTCAGCGTCACGTTCGGCGCGCCGCCGGCGGTGGAGGTGATGATGGCGTCGGCGCCCGAGGCCTTCAGCTTGGAGATGATCGGCGTCCAGTCGGTACCGTCCATCGGCAGATATTCCTCGCCGACGACAACCCCGCCATTCTTCTCGATATAGGCGCGGGTGAACTGGAGCATGCCGCGGCCAAAGGCATAGTCGCTGCCGATGAGGAAGAACTTCTTGGCCGAAAGTTTGCCCATGAAGTGGTCGACCACCGGCGGCACCTGCTGCTCCGGCACCCAGGCATTGACATAGAGGTTCGGGTTGCAGGACCGGCCCTCATAGAAGGAGGTGTAGATATAGGGCACTTCGCCCTTGGTCACGATCGGCAGGGCGGCATTGCGGGCCGCGCTCGTTTCCATGGAAATGATGGCGTTCACTTCCTTCTGGAAGATCAGCGCGTCGAACGCCTTCTGGGCACCGGCCGCGCCGGAGGCATCATCGGCCACTTCCAGCACCAGCTTCTTGCCGAGCACGCCGCCGGAGGCGTTGATTTCCTCGACGGCGAGTTCCGCCGCCTGCACCACCGAGGGCGCCACCACGGAATTGGCCCCGGACAGGCCGACCGGCACGCCGATGGTGATCGTGTCGGCGGCATAGGCCAGCGGGGCGACGGAGACGGAAGCGAGCAGGGCGAGAATAGACAGGGACTTCATGGCATTCTCCTGTTTCTGGTCGGCGGGATCAGACACCCGGGTCGTGGCACGCATGTCTTCCGGTCGCCTCGGCGCACGGAACGGAAACTGGAACGGTGGCGACCAACAAGTCGCCGGATCGATATGTCTTTCCGCGAGGCGGGATATGCTTCGCGAAAGGGGGTATCAGCCGTAGATGTCGCTGCGGCGGTCGCCCAGGACATCGTTGAATTCGCTGAGCGAGCGGTTGGCGGCAACATTGTCGGGATAGATGTCGGCGATCAGCATTTCCGGCTCGCGGGTGCTGGCGGGTCCGGCCAGCGGCCAGCCCTTGGTGCCGACGATCAGGCTCTGGCCGAGGAAAGGCTGGCCGCGTTCGGTGCCGACCCGATCGGCGCAGGCGATGTAGATGCCGTTGGAGTGGGCGGCGGCCTTGTGCAGGATGTTCGCCATCGCCTCCGGATAGGCCTCGTTGCCGGGCATGGGCACCCAGTTGGTCGGCACGCAGACGAGGGTCGCCCCCTTCAGCGCCAGACCGCGGAAGGTCTCCGGGAACCAGCCGTCATAGCAGATGGCGACGCCGATCTTGCCGAAGGCCGTCTCGAACACCGGCAGGCCCTTGTCGCCCCGGGCAAAGAACAGGTTCTCGCGGTTCCACAGGTGCAACTTGCGGAAGGTGCCGAGATAGCCCTCGGGGCCGCAGATGATGGCCGAGTTGTAGAAGACGTCGCCGGCCCGTTCGGCCAGACCGCTGACGATGTAGACGCCGAGGCTCCGGGCCAGCGCGATCAGGACCTGCGCCGCGCGCCCCTCGGGGATCGCGCCGGCCAGCTGCTCCAGCTCGTCGCGCGCCTCGAAGACATAGCCGGTGTCGGCCAGCTCCGGCAGGACGACGATCGCGGCCCCCGCGGCATGGGCGGCGCGGATGCGGCTCTCCATCTCGGCAAGGTTCTTCTCGACCTCGCCGAAGGCCGGCTCGAATTGAATGCAGGCGACCCGCACAGAGCGCCCCTGCGGTCCGGTCTCAGCCAATGCAGCCCCCAAAACGCAAAAAAGCCCTCGGCGCGGATTCCCATCCGCAAGCCAAGGGCTACACAGCCTGAATTTTTAAACGCGGCAGCCTTGCCGCACGAGCAGTCCTGCTCTGCCTCTAGGGGTGGCATGAACGCCGCCGCCCGGTCAAGCACAGAAATTGGGCATGGCGAAAATCACGGCAGCCGCGGCGCGGCGACCCTGCCGAGCGGCGGATTTCCCATCCACCCGCCCCCGGGGCCCAGGGGACATCCGCACCGCAATGGCAAAGGGCCCCTTTTCAGGGCCCCTTGCCGTCAGTCCGGCCGCGTGGCGGAGGTGACCTTGAGGCCCAGCCCGCTCATGGTCTCATAGGCGCTGATGATCGCCTCGGCCGCCGCCGCGATGGGGATGCGGCGGCTGGTCGCCTGCTCGCGCAAGAGCCGGTAGGCGCCATCCTCGTCGGTGCGGTTCAGCTCGACCAGGATGCGGACGGCACGGTCGACGAGGCGACGGCCCTTCAGCGTCTCCTCCAGCTTCTGCACCTTGGAGGTCAGCCGCCTCTCATAGCCGTGGCGATAGCGGGCAAGCGCGAACTGGGTGAGAATACCCAGCGGCCGCAATGGCTTGGAGATGACGCCATGGGCATTGAGATCGATGATGGCCTTCAGCGCCGTCGGGCTTTCATAGGTCAGGATGGCGATGATGGCGGTGTTCTGCGCTTCCGTCAGCGCCACCAGCTGATCGGTCGCCATGTCCTCGACCTGGACGAAGACGGTGTCCCAGTCCGGCGGCAGGCGGGCGGGCGGCGGCCACACGGCCTGCACCTCGCAGCCCAGACGCTTGAGGTGCTGGACCAGCACCGCCCCGTCCTCGTCGCGCGGGTGCAGCACCAGAACGCGCGCCCGTCGCAGGTCTTCCAGTATTCTGCGCGATCCGGCGTTGATGGTCGTCATCGCAGCCAGCTTTCCTGAAAGCTGGACGCCGTCAGATAGGGGTCGGGGCGCTGCGGCCCGTTCGCCTCCCATTCGATCTCGAACAGGCCGTTGGCGCGCATGACGCCGATGCGCGGGGTCAGCCACATGTGCCGCGTGCTCTCGTCGACGCTGACGGGCCCCTCCGGCGCGTCATAGCTCAGCCCCAGGATGGCCGCCGACAGCTTCTGGGTGTCCACCGACCCGGTCCGCTCCAGGGCCCGGGCGAACAGGTGCACCTGCATGTAGGCCGGCTCCGACCAGATCGAGGTGTGCATCCGCTCGCCGAAGCGGCTCTTGAAGGCCTTGACGAACCGGGCATTGCGCTCGCCGGGCAGGGACTCGAAATAGGTCGCCGCCATGATGTGGCCGGCGCAGTGTTCGGCACCGATGGCGGCAATCTCGGACTCCGCCATGGTCAGGCTGGCGATGGGCATCCGGTGGGGATCGAGGCCGGAATCGGCATACATGCGGTAGAAGCGCTGGGCGGTCTTGCCGATGACGGTGGAGAAGACCGCATCGGGACGCAGGCGATGGATGTCGTCCAGCACCGTCCGCAGGGCGTCATCATCGGCATTCAGCGGCACATAATGCTCCGCCGTCACCTCGCCGCCCTTCGACTCGATAATGTCGCGCATCACCCGGTTCGATTCCCGCGGGAAGATATAATCGGCACCGATGAAGACGACGCGCCGGCCGTGCTTGTGCAGGATGAAATCGGCCAGCGCGAAGGTGTTCTGGTTCAGCGTCGCGCCGGTATAAAGCACGTTCTCGGAATATTCGAAGCCCTCATACATCGAGGGATAAAGCAGCAGGCCGTTGTGACGCTCGATCAGCGGCAGGACAGCCTTGCGGCTTGCCGACATCGAACAGCCGAAGATGACATTGACACCATCCTCGGCCAGCAGCTGCCGCGCCTGCGAGCGGAAACGGTCATTGTTCGAGCCCGGATCATAGACGATCGGCTCGATCATCCGTCCGCCAACGCCGCCGGCGGCATTGATTTCCTCGATGGCCAGGGCGGTCCCGAAAAAATGTTCGCTTTCCGTGATTTCGCTGAGGCCGCTCCGGGAAAACAATACCCCTACGCGCCAGGTGTCTGCCATGGGAGAAAATCCGGTTGCCGTCCGGCTCACTAGGTTCTGTTGACAAAGGGATTCCACGAACGGTCCTCATGTGATTCAAGGTTTGCTTCCGAGAGGAGGCACCCCTTGATCCGTGGATTG
>JBBSSF010000331.1:0-4848 GCA_038242345.1 Hyphomicrobiales bacterium | reverse complement strand
TCATCGTGCTGGTGCTGATCTCGCGCAACCGCTCGGTGACCCGCGCCAATACGCCCGCCTGTCTGGGCCAGCCTTTCGTTCCCGACCGGTGAGGAAGACGCTAGTCTGAGCCCCCAAGGGATTTCCCGATCTGCCGGTTCCGTCCGGACTGCACCCGACCCCCGGTGCCGGTCCGGACGGACCCCGTTTTCCCGTTATCGTCTCCGAGGAGAGAAGCATGAAGAAGTGGATCGGTGTGGCGGCCGCGCTCGCCATCGGTCTGTCGTCGACGGTGGCCATGGCCGCCGACAAGCTGAAGGTGGGCTTCATCTATCTCGGCCCCCCCGGCGATTTCGGCTGGACCTATGCCCATGACCAGGGCCGCAAGCTGGTCGAGAAGGAACTCGGCGACAAGGTCACCACCACCTATGTCGAGAACGTGCCGGAAGGCCCGGATGCCGAGCGCGCCATCGAGCGTCTGGCGCGGGAAGGCAACCAGCTGATCTTCACGACCTCCTTCGGCTACATGAACCCGACGCTGAAGGTCGCCCAGAAGTTCCCGAAGGTCGATTTCGAGCACGCCACCGGCTACAAGCGGGCGAAGAATGTCGCCACCTATGCCGGCCGCTTCTATCAGGCCCGCTATGTGCTCGGCCAGATCGCCGGCAAGATGTCGAAGTCCGGCACCGCCGGCTACATCGGCTCCTTCCCGATCCCGGAAGTGGTGCAGGGCATCAATGCCTTCATGCTCGGCGCCCAGTCGGTCAATCCGGACTTCAAGCTGAAGATCATCTGGGTGAACTCCTGGTATGATCCGGCCAAGGAAGCCGATGCCGCCAAGGTGCTGATCGACCAGGGCGCGGATGTCGTCACCCAGCACACCGACAGCCCGGCCGCTCTTCAGGTCGCCGAGCAGCGCGGCGTCTACGCCTTCGGGCAGGACTCCGACATGATCCAGTTCGCTCCGAAGGCCCAGCTCTCGGCCATCGTGAACAACTGGGGTCCCTATTATGTCGAGCGCACCAAGCTGAAGCTCGACGGCAAGTGGACCTCCACCGACACCTGGGACGGCATGAAGGAAGGCATGGTGCAGCTCGCCCCCTTCACCAACATGCCGGATGACGTGAAGGCCATGGCCGAGTCCACTGCCGACAAGATCAAGTCCGGCGCCTATGTCGTGTTTACCGGCCCGATCACCAAGCAGGATGGCACGGTCGCCGTGGAAGCCGGCAAGTCTCTGACGGATCCCGAGATCCTCGGCATGAACTGGTACGTCAAGGGCATCGACGACAAGTTCCCGCAGTGATTTCTGCGGTCCCTGCCTGACATGAAGACGGCCGGATCCTCACGGGTCCGGCCGTTTTTATTGCCTGAAAGACTGGAGGGTGCGGGAGGCTGGTCCTCCCGCGAAGGGGTTCGGGGGCAGATGCCCCCGAATTGCTGTCATACCAGGCGCACGAAGTGCTGACCGCACCGCGCGCCTGAAGATCAGCAGATTTTCCATATGCCCCAATGGCATGGAAAATCTGCACCGGAATACCAAAGAGTCCTTTTCAAGGATCTTTGGTATCAGTGCGCGAACATCACATGGCGCACCTGGGTATATTCGAGGAGCGTCTGCATGGAGAGATCGGAGCCATAGCCGGACGAGCGCATGCCGCCATGGGGCATCTCGGTGGCGTTGACGCCGTGGGTGTTCACCCAGGTGACGCCATAGGCCAGCGCTGCCGCCAGCCGATGGGCCTCGTTGACGTCCCGGGTCCAGATCGACGAGGCGAGGCCATATTCGGACTGGTTCACGTCGGCGATCACGGCATCCACATCGGTGAAGCGGGTGACGGTGACGACGGGGCCGAAGACTTCCTTCTGCACGATTTCGGCATCGGCGCTGGCGAGCACGAGGGTCGGCTCGTGGAAGAAGCCCGGGCGATCGGGCACATGACCGCCGGCGACCAGCTCGGCGCCCGCCTCCAGCGCCCGGCCGACGAAGCCGGCGACGCGGTCGCGCTGGCGCTCGGAGACCAGCGGGCCGACATCCACATCCGCCGCGTCCGCCGCGCCCCACGGAATGGCGGCGACGCCATCGGCAAGCGCCGCGACGACCTTGTCATGGGCGGAGGCTTCCACAGAGAGCCGGCAGGCGGCGGTGCAGTCCTGCCCGGAATTGTAGAAGCTCGCCTCCTTCAGGGTGTCGACGAGGCGGGGAATGTCGGCATCGGCCTTCACGATCACCGGGGCCTTGCCGCCGAGTTCCAGATGGGTGCGCTTGATGGTGGCGGCCGCCGCCGCAATCACCTTGCGGCCGGTGCCGATGTCGCCGGTCAGCGAGACCATGCGCACCTTCGGATGGGTGATGATGGCATTGCCGACCAGCGGGCCATTGCCGGTCACCACATTGACGACGCCCGGCGGCAGGATCTCGGCGAGGATCTGGGCGAGCTTCAGGAGGGTAAGCGGCGTCAGCTCCGACGGCTTGATGACCACGGTGTTGCCGGCGGCGATCGCCGGGGCGATCTTCCACGCCGCCATCAGGATCGGATAGTTCCACGGCGCGATGGAGCCGACCACGCCCACCGGATCCCGGCGCAGCATGGAGGTGGAGCGGCTGTTGCGATATTCGCCGGCCGGAATGCCCGGCACCGAGCGCGCCGCGCCGGCATAGAAGCGGAAGCAGTCCACCACGCTCGGGATCTCGCCGCCCAGCACATAGCGATAGGGCTTGCCGACATTGGTGGATTCCAGCCGGGCGAAGGTCTCGGCCTCCGCCTCGATGCGGTCGGCGATCTTCAGCAGCGCCCGGGCGCGCTCGCGCGGGGTGAATTTCGACCAGACGAGAAAGGCCGCCTCGGCGGCGGCCACCGCCCGCTCGACCTGGAGCAGGGAGGCGGTGGCGAGATCGGCGATCTTCTCGCCGGTGGACGGGTTGAACACCGGCTCCGGCACGCCTTCGCCCGGCTCGAAGCGGCCATTGATGAAGACTTCGGCGTTCTGGAACATCGGATCCATCCTCGGACGTCAGGGCATGGGGCACGACCGGCCCCCCGCGTCGGGTGATGGGCCGATTCGTGATTACAAGTCTTATAGCCGCGTTCCCGGCCGTGCGCGCGGGGGATTCGGCGGGCCGCGGCAGGATCGCAGGTTGTCGTGGCGGAGGCGATCCGCTAGAGAATTTTCAAGCGAAGTGGATGCCGGTTCGCGTGAAGAAAATGCGTCAAGCCAAAGATCTAGAGTGTTTTCCCGTGAGCCCGAGCGAACGGAAAATGCTCTAGGCCCGACAAAGGATGCGGATAATCGGAGACACGCAGATGTCCATGGCCTTTCAGGATTTCTATCCCGAGAAGTTCAGCCACTGCTTCGGCTGTGGCCGCAGCAATGTCGACGGCCTGCATCTGAAGAGCTACTGGAATGGCGAGGGCACCATCGCCCGCTTCGCGCCGGCGGCCAAATTCAGCGGCGGCGTGCCGGACCATGTCTATGGCGGCCTGATCGCGTCGCTGCTCGACTGCCATGGTGCCGCCTCGGCCGCGGCCTTCGCCTACCGGGCCGAGGGCCGGGAAATGGGGGACGGCGGGCCGGCGATCCGCTATGTGACGGCGTCGCTGAAGGTGGACTATCTGCGCCCGACGCCGCTCGGGGTGGAACTGGTGATCGAGGGCCGGCTGATTGCCATCGAGGGCCGCAGGACCAGTGTCGCCCTGACGCTTTCCGCCGGTGACGTGCTGTGCGCCCGCGGCGAGATGCAGGCGGCGCGCTTCCGCGAGGCGTGATACCAAAGATCCTCGAAGAGGACTCTTTGGTATTCCGATGCAGATTTCTCATGCCCTTGGGGCATATGAGAAATCTGCTGCCCTTCAGCCGCACGGTGCGGTCAGCACTTCGTGCGACTGGTATGACGGCGCTCGTTCAGGGCGTCGGCACCTTGCCACCCAGCGCCTTCAGGGCGACGAGGGCGGCGGAGGTGCGGTTTTCCACGCCGATCTTCTTGAAGATGCGCTCCAGGTGCTTGTTGATGGTGCGCGGCGACAGGCCGAGGATGTCGCCGATGTCACGGTTGGATTTGCCCTGGGCGATCCAGGTGAGCACCTGGGCCTCGCGGTCGGAGATGTTGAGACGATCGCGCAGGGTGGTGTCATCCAGCGCCGCGGCCTCCTGGGTCAGGTGCAGGAGAAGCTGCCCCTGACCGAGGGGACTGACGAAGCCGACGGTGACGGCAAGCGCCGGCTCTCCGGCCGGGGTGACGGACACCGGGGCCGGGCGGGCGCCGGCGGCGGCCTCGGCGGCAAGGCTGGCGATGGCGGCGGGCATGGGCGTGCCGGCGGCGGGGCGGCCGCCGACGATGGCCCCCAGCAGCCGGCCGGCCTGGGGCGTCCACCACAGCAGGTGGCCGGTCTCGTCGGTGGCGATCAGGAAGCGGCCGGTGGAATCGAGGGCGGCATGGGCGCTCTGGGTGGCGCGGGCATTGGCCAGATGGGCCCGCATCCGCACCAGCAGGGCCTTGGGATCCACGGGCTTGGTCACATAGTCGACGCCGCCGGCCTCGAAGCCCGTTACCACATGATCGGTATCCGACAGCCCGGTCATGAAGATGACGGGGATATGGGCCAGCGCCTCGTCGGCCTTCAGGGCACGGCAGGTCTCGAAGCCGTCCATGCCCGGCATCATGGCGTCCAGAAGCACGATGTCCGGGGTGATCTGGCGGGCGATCGCCAGCGCCCGGTCGCCGCGCAGCGCCACCAGGGCGGTGGCCCCGGCGCTCTCCAGTGCATCCGCCAGCATCGCGACCGTCTCGGCGGAGTCGTCGACGACGAGAACGATGTCACGGGTCGGTTGGCGCAGGGGCAGTGTCATCGAGCGCGGCCTCCAGGGTTG
>JBBSSF010000330.1:0-4865 GCA_038242345.1 Hyphomicrobiales bacterium | reverse complement strand
GGCTCGAGCGGGGCCGGCATCGCGGACATCCAGCGCGGCGTGCCGGGCCTCCTTAAGACGGCCCGTCAGGCCGCCGTGTGATACCAGGCGCACGAAGTGCTGACCGCACCTTGGCGCCTGAAGGATAGCGGATTTCTCATATGCCCCAAGGACATGAGAAATCTGCATCGGAATACCAAAGAGTCCTCTTCGAGGATCTTTGGTATGATTTCCGCCCGCGGGCACACGACAGACAGACAGAAACTGAACAAGCCGGCGGTCCGCTCCGCCGGCTTTTTTGTCTCTCCGACACGTCTCGCCTCCCGCTGCATCGGAATGGAAGAGCTTCCGGCCAGTCTCTGCCATGGCCGCCCGCCGGTGGTCCTGTCAGGATCGGTCTGTCCCGATCGTCAGCTTCCACGCTGGCCAACGTCCAGAAGACCAGACCGAGACAGGAGAAGCGCCCATGCCTCGCTTCATGCTCCCGCTGCTCGCCGTGGCAGCAATTGCCGGCACGCTCGGTGCCGCAAGCGCCCAGCAGCAGAACGACCTGATGAAATATTGCCGCGCCGATATCGAGCGGCTGTGCAAGGGCGTCCCCCCGGGCAACGGCCAGATTCTGGCCTGCCTCAAGGCCCACAACAAGGAAATGTCCGTCGGCTGCGCCCAGGCCCTTCAGGCCCTGAAGCAGAAGGCGAAGTGACGGCGGCGCCGGGAGCACCGGCTCCCGGCCTCCCGGGTGTCCAGGCGCGGCAAACGCTCCCCCGCAGGTACCGTCAGCGCACACCCGTCTCGCGCCAGCCGGGCTGCTCCTCCCAGTCCACGGGAAAGCCGATTTCGGCCAGATAGGCGGCCGGATTGAGGGCAAGCAGATCTGCCAGCGCAGCCCTGAATCTTGAGGGCATCCGGGTGCGTGTCAGAACGACGTGCATGACCGTGGCGGCGGAGTAAAAGCTGTGCGGATCCGGAAAGGCGAGACCGGCTTTCTTCATGCCCTGTGGTCCGAAGGGAAAACGGGTCCCGACGATCCGGCTATGGTGGGCGACCGCGTTCCGCACCACCGTCAGGCAGTGCAGCCAGCTGACGAACACCTCTGGCTCCGTGACTCCGAACCGGGTCGCAATCATCTTCTGGTCCGCCGTGCTTCTCATGTGGCTATATGTCAGTGACCACATCCCAAAGCTGACACACTCCGTAATCGCCCAGCTCGGGGGAAGATAAGGCCGCTCGTACCGTTCCTGATAATGGAGAGCGAACAGACTCTTGGAGCGTTTTGTCTCCGTCTCGATCTTGGAAAGCAGCTTTCCCGGAGACCAGCGCTCGCTGGACCTGAACAGGTCATAGTTCAGAAACCAGTGCGGCCCATATGTTGCACTCAGATGGTTTGCGATCGTCGTCCGGATGGAAACTTCAATCCGCTCCAGCGCCTGAAAGCTGATTGCCCGCAGTGCACAGTCAAACTCATAGATCCGGACGATGTCCTCAAACGAGAAGCCTTCCGGAAAGCGCTTCGTCACAGGATCCAGGGTCAGGAAATAATAGCCCTTGAGCCGATAGGCACCGACATGAAGGAGATAGGCGAGCGCCCTGGGCTCATCCTCGATGAGGAGACCGCGCTGCCGGAGCTTGTCCAGACTCTGCTCGGCGGAAAAGGATGGCTTCTCGAAGATCCGTTTGGACAAAAAATAACCCGCCCTTTTGCACGGCCCATTGCTGGGCAGCCTTCCGTGGAAGGGACGTGTGGGCGGGTCTTGTCACATTGATAGCTATGCTAACAGTCCAGATCTGTCAAGATTCCGGCCCATCCCGCACCAGAATGACGTGCTCCCGGGGAAAACACCATCCCTGATAGGCGCGCGGAACGTCCCCCTCACCCCGCTGCCTCCAGCTGCGCCCGGAAGCGGGCGAGGCTGACGAGGAAGAAGGCGCCGCCGATCGCAAGGATGGCGACAAAGTCCTTCCACACAACGTCAAAACCGGCGCCGCGGATCAGGATGGCCTGGGCGAACGAGACGAAGTGCGTCGTCGGCGAAAACTGCACGATATATTGGAGCAGCTTCGGCATGCTCTCTACCGGCGTGTTGGCCCCGGACAGAAGGTTCAGCGGGATCACCACGAGGATGAACAGCAGGCCGAGCTGTGGCATCGAGCGGGCCATGGTGGCGAGGAACACGCCGAGCGCCCCGGTGAAGAACAGATAGGTCGCCACCCCCAGAAGGAACAGCGCCGGCGAGCCGGCAATCGGCACCGCCAGCATCAGCCGCACCACCAGGAACAGCGACAGGGCGGACGCCGCCAGGATCGCAAGCCCGTTCGCGCCCACCTTCGCCAGCATGATTTCCAGCGGCGTCACCGGCATGGCCAGCAGATGTTCCAGCGTGCCGTGCTCGCGCTCGCGGATGACGGCCGCGCCGGCCAGCAGCACCGCCAGCATGGTGACGTTGAGGGTGATGGCGCCGATCGCCGAGAAATGCGTCGACTCCAGATTGGGATTGAAGGCGATGCGGGTGACGAGGCTCACCGGCGTGGCCGAGGTCGCGCTCTTCTCGGAATTGAAGAAGCGCGGGATCTCCTGACTGAGGATCGACTGGATGTAGCTGGCGCCGATGCCGGCCTGCATCATCGCCGTCGCGTCGATGAGGATCTGCACTTCCGTCGGCCGGCCGGCGCGCAGGTCCTGCTCGAATTTCGGCGGGAAATCGATGACGAAGGTGCGCCGCGCCGCCGCCATGTCCGGGTCGATCTCGGGCAGCGACATCAGCACCGGTGTCTGGAACTGCGGCGGACGGAAGGCGCCGATCAGCCGCTCGGTCAGCGGCGACTGGTCCTCGTCGACAATGCCGATGGAGGCATTGTTGAGATCGTGGGTGAGGCCCGTCGCCTGGGAATAGACCGTCACCGTGAAGGCATAGACCACGAAGCCGGCGAGAAAGGTTTCCCGGGACAGGCTGATGAGTTCCTTCCAGAACAGGGCGGCAAAGACACGTCCGCGCATCGGCGTCACCTTTCCTGTTTGGGCAGAAGCAGGGCGGCGATGGTCACCAGCACCGGCCAGAAGATGGCAAGCGTGGCGATGAAGGGCAGGAGATCGCGGAAATCCAGCCCCTTGGTGAAGGCCCCGACCGACGCCTTGATGAAATAGGTGGCGGGAAAGATCGTGCCGATCACCCGCGCGCCGCCGACCAGCGAGGCGACCGGCTGCAGCAGGCCGGAAAACTGGGTCGCCGGCATCATGGTGACGATGGCCGTGACGAAGAGGGCCGCCGCCTGGGACGAGGTGAAGGAGGACACCAGCAGGCCGATGGCCGTGGAGGCCATGACATAGAGGAAGGCGGCCAGCGCCAGCCCGAGGAAGGAGCCCTTCAGCGGCACCCCGAACAGGAACACGCCCATCGCGCACAGAAGCAGGAAATTCACGAAGGCAATCAGGATATAGAGCGCCTGCTTGCCGATCAGGAACTCCAGCCGCGTGGTCGGCGTGGTCGAGAAATTGGCGATGGTGCCGAGCTCCTTCTCGCGCACCACGGCGAGCGAGGTCAGGATGGCCGGGATCAGCAGCAGCAGCAGCGCGATGGTGGCGGGCACCATGGCATTCACGCTCTTGAATTCCGGATTGTAGCGGTAGCGCGGCTCCAGACTGAGCGTTGCCCGCGTCCGGCTCGGTTCCACCACCAGCTCGTCGATGATCTTCGTGTGGATCGCCGTGACATAGGAAAGAATCGTCTCGGCCCGGAACGGCATGCCGCCGTCGATCACCACCAGGATCTCGGGAACCCGGCCCTCCTTGAGGTCGCGGCCATAATTCTCCGGGATGATGACACCGAGGGCGATGTCGTTGGATTGCAGCCGCCGGGTGATCTCGTCATCGCTCCCGGCCGGCGGGCGGGCCTCGAAGGTGCGGTTGGCGCCGAAGGCATCGGCATAGGCCATGCTTTCCGGGCTGCGGTCGCGGTCGTGCACGGCAAAGCGCAGTCCGTCCACATCCGTGGTGATCCCGAAGCCCAGGATCACCATCAGGATGGCGGTGCCGAGGAAGGCGACCACCAGACGGATGCGGTCGCGGGTCAGCTCGCGCGCCTCGCGGCCGAACCAGGCCGCCGCCCGGGTGGTCGAGACCAGCCGTCCGGCGCGGCGCCGGATCGCCTCGGCCCGGTCGCCCTTGGAGGAAACGCCAGCCGGGGCGGACGCGGCCTCCCCTGCCCCGGCGACGGGATCGGCGACCGACGCGGCGGCCTCCGGCGGATCGGCAACGGCACTGGCGGGCGCTCCCGCGCCTTCGGCCCGGGCCTCGCTCATGTAGGCGATGAAGGCGCCGTCGAGGGTTGCCTCGCCCTTGGCCTTGCGCAGCGCCTCGGGCGCGCCCTCGGCGAGGATGCGGCCGGCATGCATGAAGGCGATGCGGTCGCAACGCGCCGCCTCGCCCATATAATGGGTGGAGAGGAAGACGGTGACGCCCTCCTCCCGCGACAGCTGGATGAGCTTGTCCCAGAACAGGTCCCGCGCCACCGGATCGACGCCGGAGGTGGGCTCGTCGAGGATCAGGATTTCCGGCCGATGCAGCACGGCGACGGCCAGCGACAGCCGCTGGCGCACGCCGAGCGGCAGGGCGGAGGCGAGCCGGTTTTCCTCCCCCGCCAGATCATAGCCGGCAATCAGCTCGGCACTGCGCGTCTTCTCTTCCTCCGTCGACAGGCCGAACAGGCGGGCGTGCAGATGGAGATTTTCCGCCACCGTCAGCTCGCCATAGAGCGAGAAGGCCTGCGCCATGTAGCCGACCCGGCGCCGGGTCTCCATGTCGCGGGGGTCGGGCGCCTTGCCAAGGAGCGTCACGGTGCCCGACGTCGCATCCGACAGCCCCGTCAGCATCTTCATGGTGGTGGACTTGC
>JBBSSF010000329.1:0-4884 GCA_038242345.1 Hyphomicrobiales bacterium | reverse complement strand
GTGAAACATGTCACCGCCGATGCCCTGACGCCGGACTATGATGTCATCCTGCTGACCACCAAGGACTATCAGCTCGCCGGCGCCATGGACGACATCGCCCCGGCGCTCGCCCGCCCGGGCGCCGTGGTGATTCCCGTGCTGAACGGGCTCTCCCATCTCGACCGGCTGGACGCCCGCTTCGGCCGGCAGAAGGTGATGGGCGGCCTCGCCCGCATCTCCGGCACCGTCACCTCCGATGGCGAGGTGCGCCAGCTGACCGACGTCCACGCCATCGTGTTCGGCCCGCGCGACGAGGCTCAGGAGGACGCCGCCGCCGCCTTCGGCCGGATCCTCGCCGGGGCCCGGGTGGATTCGGCCCGCACCGACGACATCGAGCAGGCGATGTGGGACAAGTTCCTGATGCTGGCGACGCTGGCCGCCGGCACCACCCTGTTCCGGGCGACCATCGGCCAGATCAGCCGCACCGACGAGGGCGCCGCGATCCTGTCGGAGCTGCTGGACGAAGCGGCCGCCGTTGCCGGTGCCAACGCCCATCCGCCGGCACCCGCCTATCTGGAGGCGACCCGCACGGCGATGACCGACCGGACCTCGCCCATGACCGCCTCCATGCTGCGGGATCTGGAAAGCGGCCGCGAGATCGAGGCCGAGCACATCGTCGGCGACATGTATCGCCGCGGCCAGCGGGCGGGGCTCGCCATGCCCCTCTTCCGCATCGCCCGCACCCATCTCCAGACCCATGTGATCCGCCAGGAGGAAGAGCGCGGCGCGGACTGACAGCAGGGATCCTCGCAGAGGACAGAGGGCGCTTTGGTATTCCGAACCGGCTTTCTCGTGCCCCCGGGAGCAGACGAGACCTCTTCTGCTCTTCAGGGGCGTGAGGACGCTCCGCACTTCGCATCCCGGTGAAGCAGCCCGCAGCCGGGTTCAGAAAGGCGAAAGGCTCCGGCCAGGTTTCCCCGGCCGGAGCCTTTCATTTTCAGATCGTCAACGCACCGTCAGCGACGCCGCTGCGCACCACCACGGGCCATGCCCGGGCGCGCGCCGGGAGGGGGACCACCCTCTCCCTTGTGACGGAAGACGAGACGCGCCTTGTCGAGATCGTAAGGCGTCATCTCGACGGTCACGCGGTCACCCGCGAGCGTCTTGATGCGATTCTTCTTCATCCGTCCCGCCGTATAGGCGATGACGACATGTCCGTTCTCGAGTTCGACCCGGAACTTGGCATCCGGCAGAGCTTCGAGAACCAGGCCCTCGAACTCCAGCGCCTCTTCTTTCGCCATTGCGTTTGCCTATCAGGCCGCGCGCAGGTTGGTCGCGGAGGTCTTGCCGCGGCGATCGGTCTCGAGATCGTAAGAGATCTTGAAGCCATCGCGCAGCGTCGACATGCCCGCGCGCTCAACAGCGCTGATGTGGACGAACACGTCCGGACCACCCTGGTCCGGCTGGATGAAACCATAGCCCTTCTGGGCATTGAACCACTTGACGGTACCCGTCGCCATTGGAAACTCCTGTCTTTGGCGTTTGGGGAGGGTCTCTTTCCGTCCGCCGACTCTCCCATCGCCGGACGGAAACAGGGATCAGGCCGCGTGACTACGCGGGCCACGCCGGGGGCGGCGCGGACGCGCACCTGCCGGACGCGGCTGCGCCGGGGCCTGATTGATCCGCGGAGCCGGCGCCACCGGAGCCGACACCACCCCGGCATCAGCCGAGGCGGCGACGATCGCCGGTGCGCTGGCCGGATCCGCCGCCGTAAGCGGGCGACGGATCAGGCGCTCGATCGCCTTCAGGCGATCGCGCTCACCCCGGTCGCAGAAAGAGAGCGCCACGCCCGCCCGGCCCGCGCGTGCGGTCCGGCCAATGCGATGGACATAGCTCTCCGGCTCGTCGGGGAGTTCGAAGTTGACCACATGGGTCACATCAGCCACGTCGATGCCGCGGGCCGCGATGTCAGTCGCGACCAGCACCCGGACGTCGCCGGTCTTGAAGCGGGCAAGCGCCTTCTGGCGGGCCCCCTGGGACTTGTTGCCGTGCAGCGCCGCGGCGGCATGACCCGCCCCGTCCAGCGCCTCGGCAACCCGGTCCGCGCCGCGCTTGGTGCGGGTAAACACCACCACCCGGCGCAGATCCTGATTCTGCAGAAGTCGCACGAGAAGATGGCGCTTCTGTGCCGACTCGACCTGGTAGAGGTGCTGCTCGATGCGGTCGACCGTCACCACTTCCGGCGTCACCTCGACCCGGACCGGGTCCTTGAGGAGACGGGTGAGAATCCGGCTCAGCGTCGCCGGCATGGTGGCCGAGAACAGCAGGGACTGGCGGGCGGACGGCAGCTTGTCGACGATCTTCAGCACGTCATGGACAAAGCCCATGTCGAGCATCCGGTCGGCCTCGTCAAGGACGAGAAAATGCACGCCATCGAGACGCACCGCGCCCCGCTGGATAAGATCCATCAGCCGGCCGGGGGTGGCGACCAGAATGTCGACCCCACGGGACATGGCATTGATCTGGGGACCAAAACCGACTCCGCCGAAAATGACGGCGAGACGCAGCCCGAGCGGCTTGGCGATCTTGCTGAGAGACGCCTCAATCTGGGAGGCGAGCTCGCGGGTCGGAGCCAGAACAAGCGCCCGCGCGCCCTTCGGCACCGGACGCGCCCGATCGGCGAGAAGACGATCGATAACAGGAAGCCCGAAGGCAAACGTCTTTCCGGTACCGGTCTGTGCGATTCCAAGGACGTCCCGGCCGGACAGAAGAGAAGGAATGGCCTGCGCCTGGATCGGCGTCGGCGTCCGGAACTGCTCGGCTTCGAGCGCCCGGACCAGCGGCTCGGACAGACCGAGAGCCGCAAAACTGGTCGTTTCGTTCAAGAAGTAGGAAACCTGCTAGGGCAAACTGCCGACTGGCAGTCCGCAATCCAAGTCATGACCCACGCGCCGAAGGGATCAGAGGACGAATCGTGCCCGGACACCCGGAAGACGTCGGTGGGCCGAACCAACCCAGATAACGCGCGCGATCACGATGTGATGGCGCGCACTATTACCCTATTTTCCCGGAAAATCAACTCTCCCTGCACGGGATCGGCCGTTTCCGGCGCTTTTCGTCCCGCCCGCACCCGCTTTTTTTCAGGTGCGGGCGGTCAGACAGGGGATCATGCCAGGCGCACGAAGTGCTGACCGCACCCACGCGCCTGAAGAACAGCGGATTTCTCGTAAGCCCCAAGGCATGAGAAATCCGCATCGCAATACCAAGGGATCCTTTTCAGGGACCTTTGGCATCAGTTGCGCGTGACCACGCAATCTCCACCGGCCGCCTTGAGCTGGCTGCACAGCTGGGCCGCCTGGGACTGGCTGCCAGCCGGCAGCCGCACCCGGTAATAGGTGCCCTTGCCGGCCACTTCGGCCGTCTGGATGGACGGCGCCCGCCCGCCCAGCACCGAGGGGAACTTGCGCTGGAGCTGCTGATAGGCAGCCAGCGCCTGCTCCCGGCTGCGCTGGGAGGTGACCTGGACCACATAGCTGCCCGCCGCCGCCGTCACCGTCTGGGTCGAGGCCGCCGTCTGCCCGGCGCTGCCCGGGATCAGCGACATCGGACCGCCGGACGGAGCCGCCGGAGCGGCTGCCGCCGGGGCCGCCGTGGTGGTGCGCACCGCGGGCGGCGTCGGCCGGCGTTCCGGCAGGCGCAGCGGCCCCTGGGTCGAGCCCACCGGCTCGGCGCTGGCAGCCGGCGATTCTTCGGCCGGCATCGCGTCCGCCATGTCGCTTTCCGGCGCCGCGGACTGGCCGTCTGCCGGCATGGTGCCGACGAGACCCGCCATCGCATCGCGATCGGCCGCCGGAACCGGCTCCGGCAGGGTATCGGCCGCGGTGTCCGGCACGGCGGTGGCATCGGCGGTCTGGCCGGGGACAATGGTGCCATCCGGCCGCACCACGACAGTGCGCACCCGGCGCGGCTCCATCACGGTCTCGCCGCCGGAGGTGGCCGGCGAGGCCCCGCTCCCGACACCCGGAAGGGCATCCACCGGTGCCTTCGGGCGCTCGACCAGACGTGCCGAAGCGGCGTCCGTGGTGCCATCGACCCGGTCATAGATCGTCTTGCCGGGGGTGTCGGTTTCCTCGCTGCTGGCATCCGCCGTCTCCGGCGGGCCCTTGGCGGGAAGACCGTCATCCTCGAACACCCGGGGCGGACCATCGCTGATGCCGCCACCGATCGTCCGCCAGCCGACGAGACCGACCAGCAGCATGACCACCAGCCCCATGAGGATCATGACCCCGCGCATGCCCGCAAAGCGCGACGGGCGCGGCGCGTCCTCGCCGGGAATGGTCGGCAGGCCATCGGCATCGGGGGCCAGCGCGGCGGTCTCGCCGAGCGCCGCTCCGTCGTCCGGATCACGCCACACCGGCGCGTCGTCATAATAGGGGTCGGTCGCCCGGCTGTCGGCGGCGGCGGAAGGCGCATGCTCCCACGCGTCATCTTCATAGAGATCGGCGGCAATGCGGGGCTCCGCCCGCATCGGCCGGGTCTCCTCGACCTCGGGAACCGCATGGGATTCGAGGTCGCCCGGCACATAGGCGTCCACCGTGCTGGTGGTCTCCGGTGCCTCGTTGCGGGCCAGATCCTCGGCATCATCATCAAGATAGCCGCGGACGCCGCCCGCCGGCGCGGCGAAAGGGGCCGCCGGACCCGCTGCCGGCTGGCCGCGCCCGGCCGGCCGGTAGCCATCATCCCGGTAGCTGTCGTCATAGAGGCCGGCATCCTCCTCGGCCACCGGATCATAGGCCGGCCGGGGCTGGGCACCGGCCCGCCGGAAGGAGCGCTCGAACAGGCCCGGATCCGAGGCGAGCCGGGGGAGCTCGGCCAGCGGGTCCTCCCCGTCAGGCGACGGACGGG
>JBBSSF010000328.1:0-4887 GCA_038242345.1 Hyphomicrobiales bacterium | reverse complement strand
GGGACGGCAAACCGACGATCTGATACCGGAGATCCTTGAAGGGACGCTCTGGTATCCCGATGCGGATTTCTCATGCCCCTGGCGCAGATGAGAAATCCGCTGGTCTTCAGGCGCGTGGGTGCGGTCAGCACTTCGCGTGCCTGCCATGACAAGTTGGATGCTCCGCCGCCGGCTGGACGGACGGGCAACGCTCGACCAAAAATGGGGGAAACGGCCATGCGTGGCATGATGATGGATGTTCCGCTGCTCACCACTTCGGTGCTCAGGCACGCGGCGCTGAACCATGGCGACACCGAGATCGTGTCGCGCACGGTGGAAGGCCCGATCCACCGCTATACCTATGCGGATGCCTGGGCACGCTCCCAGCAGCTGGCCAACGCCCTGAAGACGCTGGGCCTCGAATTCGGCGACCGGGTCGGCACGCTGGCCTGGAACGGCTACCGGCATCTGGAACTCTATTATGGCATCTCGGGCTCGGGCATGGTGTGCCACACCATCAACCCGCGGCTGTTCCACGACCAGATCGCCTTCATCATCAACAACGGCGCCGACCGGGTGCTGTTCGTCGATCTCACCTTCGTGCCGATCCTCGAGGCCATCGCCGACAAGGTGCCGACGCTGGAAGCGATCATCGTCATGACCGATGCGGCGCACATGCCGACCTCGGCCGTGCTGCCGAACCTGCTGTGCTACGAGACGCTGCTGGACGCCGAGCCGGCGGAGTTCCTGTTCCCGGAGTTCGACGAGAACACCGCGGCCGGCATGTGCTACACCTCCGGCACCACCGGCGACCCCAAGGGGGCGCTCTATTCGCACCGCTCCTGCGTGCTCCACGCCATGGCCACCGCCTGGCCGGACGTGTTCAACCTGTCGGCCTCCTCCGTCGCCATGCCGGTGGTGCCGATGTTCCATGTGAACGCCTGGGGCATGCCCTATTCCGCGCCGATGATGGGCGCCAAGCTGGTGCTGCCCGGCGGCCTGATGGACGGCGCCAGCCTCTATGAGCTGATCGAGACCGAGGGCGTCACCGTGACCGCCGGCGTGCCGACGGTGTGGATGAACCTTCTCGACTGGATGGCGGCCCATGGCCGCAAGTTCTCCGCCCTCACCCGGGTGATGGTGGGCGGCGCCGCCCTGCCGCCGGTGATGATCGGCCGGTTCGCCGCCCTAGGCGTCGATGCCCGTCAGGCCTGGGGCATGACCGAGACCAGCCCGGTGGGCCTTGCCTGCGCGCTGAAGCCCAAGCACGCCACGCTGTCGCCCGACGACCGCATCTCCCTGGAGGCCAAGCAGGGGCGGCCGCTGTTCGGCATGGAATTCCGCGTCGTCAACGACGATCTGGAAGCCGTGCCGCGGGATGGCAAGAGCTTCGGCTCCATGCTGGTGCGCGGCCCCTGGGTGGCGGCGGGCTATTTCGGCATCGACAAGAGCTCGGCCCACAAGGTGCCCGGCTGGTTCGATACCGGTGACGTGGTGACCCAGGATGTCGACGGCTTCATCCAGATCGTCGACCGCAACAAGGACGTGGTGAAGTCCGGCGGCGAATGGATCTCGTCCATCGAGCTGGAGAACATCGCCCAGGCCCATCCGAGCGTGAAGGAAGCTGCCGTCGTCGGCCGGGCCGATCCGCGCTGGGGCGAGCGGCCGGTGCTGGTCGTGGTGCTGAAGGACGGCGCCAGCTTCTCGCGCCAGGAAATGGTCGCCTACTACACCAACAAGGTCGCCAAGTGGTGCATCCCCGATGACGTGATCGAGGTGCACGAGCTGCCCCACACCGCCACCGGCAAGCTGCAGAAGATGCGCATCCGCGAGATCGTCCACGCCGTCGAGCACAAGCTGCCGGTGGAGTGAGCCGACGCCCCGGAAATGAAAGCGCGGCCTGGACGGAACCGTCCGGGCCGCGCGTCATTTGAAAAGGGCCGATGGATGATGGCCGGAGAGGCGGCGCCCCGGCTCGGCTGCCTCAGACCAGCCGCACGACGCGCGGACCGCCCCCACGCGCCTGAAGATCAGCTGATTTTCCATATGCCCCAAAGGCATAGGAAATCCGCATCGGAATACCGAAAAGTCCTCTTCGAGGATCTCTGGTATCATACCAGCCGCACGAAGTGCTGACCGCACCGTGCGCCTGAAGGGCAGCAGATTTCTCATATGCCCCAATGGCATGAGAAATCTGCATCGGAATACCAAAGAGTCCTCTTCGAGGATCTTTGGTATCACAGGCTGATCGCGACCACGCCGAGGCAGGCCACCGCCGTGAGCTGGCTGACCCGGTCGGTGGCGGCAAACACCACCGGATCGTCATGCATCTCGCCGCGATGGGTGAGGAGCAGCGTGCGGCTGATCCAGAACAGCAGGATCACGCAGATCAGCCACAGCCGGTTGGGATGCAGGTAGAGATCGCGCACGGTGGGGCTGTTGAGATAGAGCGCCATCACCAGGGTCGAGATGTAGCCGGAGGCCGCCGCCATGCCCTGAAGGGCCGGCAGGTCCGTCAGCCGGTAGCCGCGGCCCGACGGGTCGCCCTTGCCGAGGGAGATGCGGTCGATGAGCTCCGAGCAGCGCTTCACCAGCGCCAGGCTCAGGAAGATGAAGATCGCGAAGGCCACCAGCCAGGGCGACAGCCCGATGGTGACCGCGGCGGCCCCTGCCCACAGCCGGCAGCCATAAAGACAGGCCAGCGCCACCACATCCACCAGCATCTTCTTCTTCAGGAAGAAGGAATAGGCGCAGGTCAGGATATAGTAGCCGATCAGCACCAGCAGGAATTTCCCCGGCAGGAACAGCGCGAGGATCAGCGCCGACACCAGCAGCAGCGGAAACAGCAGCGCCCCGTGCAGGATGGGCACCGTGCCGGCGGCAAAGGGACGGTTCTTCTTGGTGCTGTGGGCGCGGTCATTCTTCAGGTCGAGGAGATCATTGAGGATATAGACGCTCGACGCGCACAGGCTGAAGCTGAAGAAGGCGACGAAGAGAAAGCCGATATTGCCCCAGATGGCATGGGCCGTGACCGCCGGAACGAAGACGAGGATATTCTTCAGCCACTGGTGAACGCGCAGCGCCTTCACATAGGCCTTCCACGAGGTCCGGCGCAGGCCGATGGCCTCGGCCTCGGGCGCCCACTGGCGCACCTCGGCCAGATGGCGCGTGCGGGCATTGGCGATATAGACCTTGCGGGCCTTGCGCCAGACGGACTCGTCCACCGCGGCATCGCCGATATAGTCGAACCCGCCCTCGCCGAACTCCGCGCACAGCTTCTGCGCCTTGGTCTCGCCGGCCAGATTGGTGCCGGGCTCGGAGCCGAAGACGCCGTCGAACAGGCCCAGATGGTCGGCCAGCGCCTCCGCATAGCGCCGGTCCGAGGCGGAAGCGATGTAGACCTTGCGCCCCTCGGCCCGCGCCGCCTCGATGAAGCGCAGCACGTCCTCGTTGAAGGGCAGGGTTTCCATCTCGATGACCGCCTCGTCGGCGATCCGGCATTTCAGCTCGGCCTTGCCCTGCCGCAAGGCGGCCGCGGCCTTGACCGCCGCCACCGGCGACCGGGCCAGCAGCAGCAGGAAGGATTCATAAAGCAGATCGCTCTTGATGAGCGTGCCATCGAGATCGACAACGAGCGGTATCATCATCAGGCGGTAAAGTCTCGAAGGGACAGGAAATAAAAAACAAATATTCGTAGCGCAGCACCTGGACCGGCAAGGCGCGCCAGACTGGCACTCAAACACGCCGACAGCAGAAGCGGGGATAAGGTCTCACCCCCGCCGCTGATCTCCCGCGGTGCCAGCAGGGCACAACGGGCCAGGCTGCACTGCAACCATGCGGGAGCCAGATGTGCATTGCAAGAGACATCCCCCCCGCCACCGTCTTTGTCGCACGCGCCTGTGCCGCCGCCGGAGGCCCGGAAGGCGGCCGGAAAGACCCCGGATCACTCGGATTTTAGCGATCCGGGCAACGGGATGTTCAGCGGCGCGGACCGATAGTGCGGTCCCATGAGCATCGAATCCGCCGCGGCCGCGCCTGGCGCAGCGCGGACCGGGTCGCGGGTGGCCGTCCGGACCCGGATCGCTGCCTGCCTTCGCGCCCCGCACGCCTTCCACCGGCTGGCCAGTCTCGCCGGGGTGGTGATGATGTGCCTTGTGGTGTCGAGCTGCGGCATCGGCTCCTGGTTCCGCTTCGAGCAGCGCGCCGCCTGGCGCGATCAGGCGAACGCCGCCTGCCTCAGGGCCGGCTATGCGCGCTCGTCGGCCTATGTCCGCCCCGCCCGCGAGATCGACGGCCCCGGCGCCTGCGGCATCGACCGGCCGGTGCGGATGTCGGCGGCGGTGAATGGCGAGATCGCCATCAGCCCGAAGGTGACGCTGTCCTGTCCCATGGTCGCCTGGCTGGACGACTGGCTCTACCGCTCGGTGATCCCGGCGGCCGAGCAGATCTATGGCCAGAAGGTGGTGGCCGTGGTCGATGCCGGCTCCTACAACTGCCGCGGCCGCAATGGCGCGAAATGGGGCCGGCTGTCGGAGCACTCCTTCGCCAACGCCATCGACGTGTCGGGCTTCGTGCTCGCCGACGGGCGCCGGGTGACGGTGAAGCAGGACTGGCGCGGCGGCACGACGGAAGACCAGCTCTTCCTGCGCAATGTGATGCAGTCGGCCTGCCGGCGCTTTTCCACGATGATCGGGCCGGATGGCGATGCCAACCATCAGGACCATCTGCACCTGGACCTCGCCCGCCACAACGCCAAGCGCACCTATCGCTATTGCAAGTGATGCCAGAGATCCTCGAAGAGGACTCTTTGCTATTCAAATGCGGATTTCTTATGTCCTTGGAGCATATGAGAAATCCGCTGGTCTTCAGGCGCGCGGGTGCAGTCAGCACGTGCGTGCCTGGTCTGAG
>JBBSSF010000327.1:0-4894 GCA_038242345.1 Hyphomicrobiales bacterium | reverse complement strand
GAAGCTCTATCTGGCTTTCGCCAGCGCCTTCCGCTCCACATGCTGGACGTACCAGATCGAGCCCATGACGATGAGGATGGCGACGATCTGGGGCGGGGTGAGGCTCTGGCCGAGGAGGCCCCAGCCGAGGGTGACGGCCATCACCGGGCTGAGGAAGGAGAGGGACGCGACGATGGCCGGTTCCAGCCGGGCGATGCCGCGGAACCACAAGAGCTGGGCGAAGGCACTGCCGATCAGGCCCAGCCAGACGAAGCCGGCAATGTTGGCACCGGTGAGGGATGGCAGGGGCGGCTCCAGCACCAGCGCCACCGGCAGAAGCAGCAGGCCGCCGGCGGTGAGCTGCCAGGCGGTGAAGGTGAGGGCGGAGACCGGCGGCTGCCAGCGGCGCGTCAGCACCGTGCCGAAGGCCATGGAGACGGCCCCGGCGAGACCGGCGAGGATGCCGAGGGTGTCGAGCCGGGCGGCCGGCGTCAGCACCAGAAGGGCGATGCCGCCAAGGCCGGTCAGGGCGGCGAGGATCGTCGCCGGTCGGGCCCTGCGTCCGAGAAGGACATGGGCGAGCCCGATGACGATGAGCGGCTGCACCGCGCCGACGGTTGCCGCCACGCCCCCCGGCAGCCGGTAGGCCGAGAGGAACAGCAGGCTCCAGAAGATCGAGAAGTTGATGGCGCCGAGGATCAGGCTGCGGATCCACCAGATGCCGAAGGGCAGGGTGCGCACGAGCGCCAGCAGCAGGAGCCCCGCCGGCAGGGCGCGCAGCATCGCCACCGTCATGGGATAGCCCTGGGGCAGAAGCTCCGTCGTGGTGATGTAGGTGCTGCCCCAGATCGCCGGCGCCACCGCGGTCAGGAGGATGTCGGCGGTGCGCACGGGCCGGGGCGCGGCGCTGGCACCAGGGCTCGTCCCGACGCTCGGGGACTCGGATGTCATGACGGGGCAGACCTTTCTTCGCGCAGCCGGCCGGGAGGCGGCAACCTGTTGTACCTCTCCGGGACAGGGCGGGGGAGGGGACCCCGGACCGGTTCCGGATCAGGGGCAAGCGGGTCGGCGTGTCCGGTCCACCCGGTCCGGCCGCGATCCGCCAAGCAGGATGAACTCTTGACCCGGGCGAGGGAATGGCCTTCCCTGGCGTGACACTCGTTCCGTCAGGTATCGAATATGGACCGTTTCGCGGCTCTTGCGGCCTTCCGGGCCACGGCCGAGGCCGGCAGCTTCGCGGCGGCGGCGCGCCGGCTGGGCCTGTCACCGGCTGCCATCAGCAAGACGGTGGCGGAGCTGGAGACGCAGCTGAATGTCCGCCTCTTCAACCGCACCACCCGGCGCATGAGCCTGACGGAGGCCGGCACCCTCTATCTCGGCCATGTCGGCCGCATCCTCGACGCGCTGGCCGAGGCCGACCGGGCGCTGGATCCGCTGCACGAGACGCCGAGCGGCACCCTGCGGGTGGCGGCCCCCCTGACGGGCACGCTGGTGAGCCTCTCCCGGGCGATCCCGCGCTTTCTCGTCCGCCATCCCGGGATCAGCCTCGATCTGGATTTGGATGACCGCCGGGTGGACATCGTGCGCGATGGCTATGACCTTGCCATCCGCGGCGGCGACGGGCTGGAGGATTCGAGCCTCACCGCGCGCCGGCTGATGGTACTGCGCCACGTGCTGTGCGCGGCGCCCGCCTATCTGGCCGCCCATGGCCGGCCGGAGAGCCCGGACGACCTCAGGGCGCATGGCGTCATCCGCTTCAGCCTTTCGGGTCATGCCGATGTCTGGGAGTTCCGGCGGGGCGGGCGCACCGTGCGGGTGCCGGTTTCCGGGCGCTATTCGGTGACGTCGAGCCTTGCCGTGCGCGATGCCCTCTCGGAGGGCTTCGGCATCAGCCTGATCCCGGTGTCCTATGTGGCGGAGGATCTGGCCGCCGGCCGGCTGGTGCCGCTGCTGGAGGACTGGCAGACGGTGGCAATCTCTGTCTATGCGATCTACCCGTCCCGCCGCCAGATGGCGCCGAAGCTCCGGGTGTTCCTCGATTTTCTGGTGGCGGAACTCGGGCCGGAGCAGCCGGCGGGCTGACGGGGCGAAGAAATTCCCCCGCATCGCCCTCCGCGCCGTACCTCATACCAAAGATCCTTGAAAAGGACTCTTTGGTATTCCGGTGCAGATTTTCCATGCCATTGGGGCTTATGGAAAATCTGCTGATCTTCAGGCGCGTGGGTACGGTCAGCACTTCGTGCGGCTGGTATCACCCCGCGTGGCGGCTGGCGTCGGCGCCATAATAGTTCACATAGCGGCTCGACAGCGCGGCGACCGGCATGATTACCAGAACGTCGGTGGTGCCGAACTGGTGGTCCACCACCGCCTCGTCGCCAAAGGTGGCGCCCAGCCGCAGATAGCCCTTGATGAGCGGCGGCAGGGCGTGCAGGGCGGCCTTCACGTCCACCTGGTCCGCCGGCAGCCGGTTCATCGCCACGCCGCGACCGGGCAGCGCCCGCACGCGCCAGTCCTCCGGCGCCCGCGCATGCTGGGCGAGGAAGGAGAGCGGCAGGGCAAGCTGGTCCGGATCGGTGCCTTCAAGGCTGGCGCAGCCGAACATGGCGTCGATGCGGTTGGCGAGGATGTAGGACCACACCCCGTGCCAGAGCAGTTCCACCGTGCGCTTGTTGCGATAGGGCTTCAGCACGCAGGACCGGCCGAGCTCCAGCATCCGCGCGTCCGGATGCCGGTCCAGCATCGGCTGGAGATCATATTCGCTGGCGGAATAGAAGCCGAAATGCCGGTCCGCCACCTCGCGCCGCAGCAGCCGGTAGCAGCCGACGATCCGCGGCTTCGCCTTGCGGAAGGGCTTGGCCGGCACGTCATGGTCCAGCACCAGCATGTGATCGCACAGCGCGTCGAAGGCATCGCGGTCGCGGCCGGAGGCCAGCGTCAGCGCGTCGGCAACCGCCGACATCTCCTCGTAGAAGACGTGATAGCGCAGGGTCTGCGCCTTCTTCACCTCGCCGACCGAGCGGGCCAGCCGCACTTCGAGAGGGCCGATGCGGCCAAGCGTCGGCGCCTCCGGATCGAAACGGGGGAGCGGCGGGGTCTGGCCGGCGCGGCCGGGGACCCAGCGGGGGATTCCGGGACCGATGGGCACGAACGGACTCACCAGCGCCTGGGCCGAGAAGGCCCCCGGCGCCAGGGCCGTGATCCCGGGGAAAGGTCCCGGCCTGAACATCCCATGGCGCGCTTCGTGTTTCATGTTGCCCTCGGCCAGGCGGATGATGATCCGGTGCCGGCGAACAAGTCGACCGGGCCGGAAGATGCGAACGCCCTGCCGGTCTGGTCCGGATTCGACCGGGCCGACACGGCGCCCCCCTTAAGCCGTTCCTCTGACCATAGATTTTCAACGTCCCGATGACAATGAGCCGGCTCAATTCCCGGTTCGGCTGTTGCCGCGCTGCCATGGCGGGCCGTCAGCGCCGCCGGGAGAGACGTTGCGCCGAAGCGGGTCAATGCGGAACGGCCGTGCCGGCGGAGGAAGTGCCGCAACCGTCCTTTTGCGCGGGAGGGCGTCGCGGCGGAATGAATTTCTTTAATTCATTGAACATATTGACGAAATTAGAAAAATAAATCGTCATGAGGGTCCTGGGGGACGCCTGCTGGGTTGTGCTCCGCCCCCTCCCGGACCCGGTTCTGGCGGTCCCGCGGGGGGAGGAAAGGGAGGACATCCGGGCGGGGGGAGCGGCGCTGATTTTCTGGCGCCGGACCCGTTCCGACACCGATTTTTCGCGTCCGGTCCGTCCCCGTTCGGGAGGGGGCCGGGCGCGCGTCACCGAACCGGAGGCCGATCATGGTCCGTCATCGCCTGCGCCGCTTCCTTGGCGCCGCCCTTTTCGCCCTCGGCCTCAGCGCCGGGGCGGCCGTCTCGGCCCATGCCGACACGACGCTGCTGAATGTCAGCTACGATCCGACCCGCGAGCTCTACAAGGCCTACAACGCCGCGTTCGCCAAGCACTGGAAGGACACCACCGGCGAGACGGTGACCATCCAGGCCTCTCATGGCGGCTCCGGCAAGCAGGCCCGCTCGGTCATCGACGGTCTGGAGGCCGATGTGGTGACCCTGGCGCTGGAAGCCGACATCGACGCCATCGCCAGGAACACCGGCAAGATCCCCGCCGACTGGCGCGGCCGCCTGCCCAACAACTCCGCCCCCTACACGTCCACGATCGTGTTCCTGGTGCGCAAGGGCAACCCGAAGGGCATCAAGGACTGGGGCGACCTGGTGCGTCCGGACGTGCAGGTGATTACGCCGAACCCGAAGACGTCGGGTGGCGCGCGCTGGAACTATCTGGCCGCCTGGGCCTGGGCCAGCAAGCAGTATGGCGGCGATGAGGAGCAGGTGCGCGGCTACATCTCCGCGCTGCTGAAGAATGTGCCGGTGCTCGACACCGGCGCACGCGGCTCCACCATCACCTTCGCCCAGCGTGGCCTCGGCGACGTGCTGCTCGCCTGGGAGAACGAGGCTTTCCTGGCCGGCGAGGAATTCGGCGACGACAAGTTCGACATCGTCGTGCCGTCCCTCTCCATCAATGCCGAACCGCCGGTCGCCCTCGTCGATGGCAATGTGGATGCCAGGGGCACCCGCAAGCAGGCCGAGGCCTATCTCGACTATCTCTATTCGCCGGCGGGCCAGAAGCTGGCGGCGAAATATTATTACCGGCCGTTCAAGCCCGAACTGGCCGATCCGGCCGACGTCGCCCGCTTCCCCCAGCTGCAGCTGGTTTCCATCGACGATCCGCTGTTCGGCGGCTGGAAGAAGGCCCAGCCCCAGCACTTCGGCGATGGCGGCACCTTCGACCAGCTCTCCAAGCACTGAGCCGGCAAAGGATCAGGTTTGCGGACGGGGCGGACGGGCGCGGCAACG
>JBBSSF010000326.1:0-4895 GCA_038242345.1 Hyphomicrobiales bacterium | reverse complement strand
TGCGCCGGCGGGTCAACACCCCATCCACCGCCCGGACCGCCAGCAAAGCGCGGGGGGCGGCCGCCGTCGCGCCCCCCGCCCCCCGGGGGCCCCGCCGCTCCAGGATCTCGGCCAGGCTGTCGGCCACGTCCGGCTCGTCATCGACCACGAGAAGGGAGAGGCCGCGGCTGGCGGCCGGCGCGGTGGCTCCCTGCCGGCAGGGGCCGGCGGCGTCCGGCACCGCCGGCAGGCGGACACGGAACAGGGCGCCGCCCTCGGGGCCGGTCTCCAGCGTCAGTCTGCCGCCATGGGCCTCGATGATGCCGCGGGAGATGGAGAGGCCGATGCCCGTGCCGACTCCCGTCGCCTTGGTGGTGAAGAAGGGCTCGAAGATGCGCCGGGCGATTTCCGGCGACACGCCGCCGCCATTGTCGGCGATGGAGACCATCACGTCGTCGCCGTCGCGGCTGGTGGCCAGCATGATGCGGCGCGGCATCGGCCGGTCGGCGAGGGCCTGCTGGGCGTTGAGGATCAGGTTGCAGAGCACCTGACCGATCAGGTCCCGGTCGGCGGAGACCGGCGGCAGGTCCGGGGCCAGCCGGGTGTCCACGCTGATGCCGGCCGAGCGCAGGCCATAGGCCATCATTTCCAGCGCCGTGCTGATGATCGGGTCGAGGCAGATCGCCTCGCGCACCGGCGGCTTCTGGCGCGCCATGGCAAGGAAGCTCTTGACGATGCGGCCGCAGCGGTCGGCCGCCGCGCGGATGCGCTCGGCGCGCTGGGCGGTGTCGGGATCCGGCGCCCGGTCGGCCAGCAGCGTCGCCTGGGCGACGACGATCGCCAGCGGATTGTTCAGCTCGTGGGCGACGCTGGCCAGCAGAGAGCCCATGGCCGACAGCTTCTCCATCTGGTGCAGCCGCTCGCGGCTGTCGGCCACCTCGCGGGCCATCCGCCGCGGCTCCGAGAGATCGCGCAGATGGGAGGTGAACAGCCGCCGTCCGGCGAGGCGCACCTCGGTGACGGTGAGTTCGACCGGCAGCCGGGTGCCATCCCGGCGCTCGGCCTCCACCTCGGTACGCCGGCCGACCACCCGGGCCAGACCGGTGGCCAGATAGCGGGTCATGCCGTCGCGGTGAGAGGCCCGGATTTCGGCCGGAATGATGAGATCGGCGACCGGCCGGCCGATGGTCTCGGCGGCGGTGTAGCCGAACATGCCCTCGGCCGCCGGGTTGAACTCCTCCACCCGGCCCGCCTCGTCGATCACGATGATGCCGTCCAGGGCCGAGGTGACGATGGAGCGGAAGAGGGCTTCGGAGGCGGCCAGCGCCTTCAGGCTCTCGGCGGCATCCTGCTCGGCCACCTTCAGGTCGGTGAGGTCGCGGGTGAAGGTGAGGAAGCCCGGTTCGGTCTCGCCAATGGCCGTGAAGGGCAGGGTGGAGACCTGGAGATAGCGCTCGCCATGGAGGGGATAGGTGATGCGGCCTTCCCAGCGTGCCATCTCCCCGCGCCGGACGAGGGGGGCGAGCCGGGTATATTCCGCCTCCACCTGGGGGCCGAGCACCTCGTGCACGCGCCGGCCGATCAGCTCCTCGCGGGTCAGCCCGACGAAGGCGAGGAATTCCCGGTTGGCATCGCGATAGATGAAATCCGCATCGACATAGACGGTGCGCAGCGGGAAGCCGTCGATGGTGGCCCGCATCTGGTGGACGAGGGCCACCTGCTCGGCGCGGGCCTGACGGATCTGCTCGCGCAGGGGCCGCCACGGCGCCGGCACCGCGGGCGGGGGCGCATCCGGGGTGTCCGGCGCGCGCCGGGCGCCATAGCGGGCAAGCGCCACGGCGGGGCGGACGAAGCGGTTGCGGAACAGGAAGGCGAACAGGGCGAAGGTGAGGAGGATCGCGCCAAGGGTCAGGGCCTGGGGCAGCATCTCGCTGCGGGCGCCCTGGCGGATCACCTCCGGCGGGATCGTCATCACCAGCTGCCAGGGCGTGCCGGCAATGGCGACGGAGGCGACGCGCACGCCATCCCGGTCGAGGAAGCGGCCATTGGTTGTCCCCGCCGGGGACCCGCCGATGAAGCGGCTGGCGGCAAGGGGCGTGCTCTCCCGGCTCCAGTCGACGGTCTGGTCGGTGGCGACGAGCGCCCCCGTCTGGTCCACGACGGCGACGGCGCCGGGAACGGGGGGGAAGGCGGCGAGGAAGGTGCTCAGCCGGTCCAGCAGCACGTCGGTGCCCACCATGCCGAGGAAGGTGTCGCCCTCCCACACCGGCGCGGCATGGCTGACCATCAGCCCGGCGCCGCCGGCATCCAGATAGACCGGTGTCCAGTAGGGCGTGCGGCCGGGGTTGCGGCCGGGCTCCGCCAGGGTGAACACGTCATATTTCCAGAAGCCGTCGAACACTTTTTCCGGATCGGTCCGGTCCAGCATCTCGGCCGGCGCCGTCCATGGATAGATGGCCATGAAGGCGCGCGAGGCGGAGAAATAATAGCTCCAGCGCAGGAAGGGATGGGCGGCATGGGCGGCCCGGGCGAAGGCGAAGATCGGCTCCGCGGCCGCCACCTCGCGCCGGTCGGCCGGCGGGGTGCGGTCGGGCGGCGACAGCATGAGCCCGCGTTCGGGGCCCGGCGCCGTTCCGTCGGGCGGCCAGTCGAAGCTGCCGGTGAAGGGCGCCCGGGCGGCGCGGCCGCCGAGGCTGTTCTCGACATAGCCGCGCATCACCGCCACGTGGTCGCGCACGCCGCCGGCAAGCTGCTCCAGCCCGGCGCGACGAACCTCCAGCGCCTCCTCATGGCGCTTGATGATGTCGCCGCTGGCCCGTTCATAGGTCCACAGGCCGAGCAGGATCAGGAGCAGCAGCAGCGGGATGCCCGCCAGCGCCAGCAGCACGAAAAAATGCTGGTCGAGGGAGAAGCCGTCCTCGCTGCGGTCGTCGCTGCGCTGCATGGATCCCGTTCCGCCCCTGGTTCCCGCCTGCCGACATCCCCCGAATCATGTGTCCGGCGCGTGTCGCTCTCCGGGAGAGTGCCGGTCCCCGACGACTTCCGCGAGAGGGATCCGTCGGGGGGGCGTCAGAGGCCGGCCGGTCCGGCCGGGATCACTCGGCGGCCAGCGCCGGGGCCGCGTCGGCCGCTTCGATCATCGTCTCCGCCAGCGCCGAATAGGCCGCGCTCCAGGCCGCCCGGCCGTCCGCGGTCAGGCCATCGAGGCGCGCGTCGAGGGCCATCAGCAGGGCGGTGCCGACGACACCATAATGGGCGGCCGAGACTCCATAATCGCGATGCCGGCGGCCGAGATCGGCAACCGCCCCGGCGATCCGCTCGAACCGGTCGAGGGAGGCGACGACGAAGGCCAGCGCCTGCACCAGCTTGGTGCGCTGGGCGGCGAGATCGGCCGAAAACAGCGGCCGCAGCGCCGGATCCAGCAGGAACAGGCACTCATAGAAGCGGACGGCGAAGCCGTCGGCATCCCGGGCGATGGTGGCAAAGTCGGCGCGGATGCGGGCGATCTGGGCGGGGGTCATGATGCGTGTCCGGGGCTCGTGCGGCAGCCGGAAAGGCGCCGCTTCCTGATCCCCAGAAGGCGCCTGGCCGGTTTCGGTCGCTTGCCGGCCGGGTCGGGCCCGTGTTTCAGGCCGGAGCGTTCCGCGAAGAGGCGCCCCGGGGTGACCGCCCGCGACAGGACCGCTGCCCCCGGGGAATGCCGGAGGTCCCTGAAACCGGATCCTCCGCCATCCGGAGCCGCTTTCTCATGCCCCTGTAACATATGATACCAAGATCCTCGAAGAGGACCCTTTGGTATTCAAATGCGGATTTCTCATGCCATTGGAGCATATGAGAAATTCTCTGTTCTTCAGGCGCACGGTGCGGTCAGCACTTGCGTGCCTGGTATGAGATATCTTTATCCGCACAGGGCGCGGTCAGCCTGTCGTGTCCCTGGGGGATGCGACAGGCTCAGTCGGCGTCGGGCACGAAGACATAGCCCTCGCCGCGCACCGTGCGGATGAAGCGGGGGCGATCGGGCTGGGGCTCGATCTTGCGCCGCAGCCGGGTGACGCGGATGTCGATGCGCCGGTCGCTCTCGCCGGCCTCGGCCTCGTCGGCGCCGAGTTCGACCAGCTGCGCCCGGGAGAGCACCCGGTTGGCCCGGCTGGCGAGGATCTCCAGAAGATCGAACTCCTTGGGCGTCAGGTCGATGGTGCGGCCGTCCCGGTCGGTGAGGCGGCGGCCGTCGCGGTCGAGCACATAGGGGCCGAACTGGATCGTGCGGCTGGCCGGGTTGGCCGGCGGAGCCGATGGCGCGGCCGCAGCCGGCGCGGGCTCGGCCGCCAGCCGGCGCAGCAGGCTGCGGATGCGGGCCAGAAGCTCGCGCAGGTCATAGGGCTTCACGACATAATCGTCGGCGCCGATCTCCAGGCCGACGATGCGGTCGATGGGCAGGCCGGCGGCAGTGGCGAAGATGATGCCGGTGCGGCTGCGCCGGCGCAGCCAGCGCGCGAGGGACAGCCCGTCCTCGCCGGGCATGGCGATGTCGAGCAGCGCGACGTCCACGGGCGCCTCGGCGACCAGCGCGCGGAAGGCGGCCGCATCGGCGGCCTCGATCACCTCGAAGCCATAGCCGCGCAGGAAATCCGCGACAGCCTCGCGCAGGTGCGGTTCATCATCAACGATGGCGAGTCGTGCCGGCATGGTCTGTCCGTCCTGGCGCGGCGGACGGACCGGCCCCCTGTCGCCAAGAGCGAATGGGTCTCGGTTTCCGTCCGGAGGGCCGCTTTCTGCGTGTGAAGGAATGATACATGCTGGCTGTTGCGCCCGCATCCCGCCCGACAGCCAGAGGTGTTTCATGTCCGCTCCGCTCCGCATCGCCTTTGTCGATGATGGGACCGGGCCGGCCAGATGGCTCGCGGCCTATTTTGCCC
>JBBSSF010000325.1:0-4959 GCA_038242345.1 Hyphomicrobiales bacterium | reverse complement strand
CCCGGCAATCACCCCCCCAGGTTGGGTTACACCCCCGTAATTTCGAGTGGTTTACCACGGGGGCAGGGTTGGGTTAGGGGGGTGGGGGCCCGCGGCGGCTGCGGGATGCCGGCCCGGCCCGGCTGTCAGTGTCCGGCAGCAAAGCGCGTGATGGCGGCGCGGACCATCCGCTCATAGGCCTCGGCTACCCGGGGGATGCTGTAGCGGTCCGAATAGCGCTGCAGCGCCGCAAGGGCGAGGGTGAGACGCAAATCCCGGCTGGCAACCAGCCGCGCGAGGGCCTCATGGATCGCGGCAGCCTCGGGGCGCACGAGCAGGCCGGCCGCGTTGTCGTCCATGAGTTCCCGCTGCACTTCCCAGTCGGGGCCGATCACCGCGCAGCCATTGGCCATCGCTTCAACGAAGGTGAAACCATAGGATTCGAGCCGGCTCGGCATGGCAAACACATGGGCCTGCTGCATGAGTGCCAGGGTCTGCGGCTGTGGCAGCGTGCCATGATAGCGGATCGCCGGGTGATCGGGCGGCGGATCGGGCCAGCGGGTGAGAGCGGAGACGATATCGAGCTGCACCGACCCCGGCCGCGCGGCATGAAGCTGCTGCACCGCGGCGATCACGAAATCGAGCCCCTTGCGCCGGGCTTCATGGCCGACGAAGAGGATCCGCACGGGCGCATCGGCGTGATGCTTGCGCACGACGCTTTCCGCCTCGACGGGGCGGACATGGTCGAGCAGGAATGGCACGGCAAAGAAACGGTCCGCCAGATCCGGGAAGCGGGCGCCATGCCGGCGGGCCTCGGCCTCGGTGGAAACCTGCACCATGGCGACGCGCCGATAGAGATCGCCCTGCAGGGCATATTCCTTCTCGATCCGGTCGGCCGGACGTCCGTCGGACATCTGCATGTCCGGATCAAGCACCGCATATTGCCAGATGACCGGTACCCGCGAGATCGCCAGGGGAACCCGGCGATGGGTCAGCACGGCATCGCAGCGCTCGGCCGCTGCCTTGATCTCCCAGCCGCTCCGGCGGAAATTCTGCGGCGTCATGAAGTCCGTTACGAAAAAGCGATTATATATATAGTGTGCAGCTTCGAGGGCTGAATCAATGTGATTAACTGGATATGTCGTCCTGATGCTCGAAAATTCCTCAATAATTTTAATTTTTTGCATATATTTCCAATCTGTATTATTCTTTCTTATAAAGTAGTCGGGCGTATCGATATAAATATGCATGTGGTTGCTTTGCATAATTCAACTCGTTAAAAAGGCGGTCGCGCCCCGAAATGAAGGGGTCATGAAAATTATCATGCCTTGTCCGGGCGGTCGAAGCGGCCAATGCACGCCGTCGCCAACTGGCGCGACCCGGTCGTCGGAATTCAGGCTTTTCCGTCCGGGAGCGTGCTTGCCTCCGCCCGCCCGTGGTGGAGGCACTGGCCGTGATCCGCCAGCACCTCGATCACCCGGCAGTCGGCCACCGTGCCGTGGGCGCAGCCTTCGGTCATGCGGGCGAGTTCGGCTTCCAGCGCCGTCAGGCTCGCGATCTTCTGGCGCACGTCGGCCAGATGCTCGCGGGCGATGGCGTCGGCCTCGGCGCAGGAGCGGTCCGGATGCTCCTGCAGCGCGATCAGCGCGCGGATCGCCTCGATCTCGAAGCCCAGTGCCCGGGCATGGCGTATGAAGGCCAGCCGCTCCAGCTCGGCGCGGCCATAGAGCCGGCGGCCGCTTTCCGTCCGCTCCGGTGCCGGCAGCAGGCCGATCTCCTCATAATAGCGGATCGTCGGCACCTTCACGCCGCTCCGCTCCGCCGCCCGCCCGATCGTCAGACCCGCTGCCATCGTCGTGCACTCCCCGGTCCGGCCTCTCCGGATGATGCCTCATACCAAAGATCCTCGCAGAGGACTCTTTGATATTCCGATGCAGATTTCTCATGTCCTTGGGGCATATGAGAAATCTGCTGCCCTTCAGGCGCTAAGGTGCGGTCAGCACTTCGTGCGCCGGGTATCATATGCGACGGACTCCGAAAAGGGCGCTTGATCCTCCAGTGACTGGAGGATGTAGCGTCGGGGCAATCGAGGTCAACCCTGTGGATTCCCGTCATGACCACCGCGCCGATCCGCTCGCGCCTGCGCATCGAGGGCATGGACTGTGCGTCCTGTGCCATGAAGATCGAGACCGCGCTGAAGCGCGTGCCGGGGGTCACCGAGGTCGGCGTTTCGGTGACGGCGGGAACGGCGACCGTGCTGCACGGCGATGAGGTCAGCGACGCCGTGCTCGCGGCCAAGGTGAACGCCCTCGGTTATCAGGCCCGGCCCGAGGCCGGCAGCGCACCGGCCGGCGATCCGGCTCCCGGCGCCTGCGACTGCGGCCACGATCATGACGCTGACCACGGGCACGACGCGCATGACCACGCCGGTCCCGCCCACGATCACGTCCATGACCATGACCATGACCATGCGTCCCACGATCATGCCCATGAAGATGGACCGGTGGACCGCCCCTGGTGGCAGGCGCCGAAGGCGCGGCTGGCGGGCGCGGCGGCGCTTGCCTATATCGTTGCCGCCATTGCTGGCTTCGTGCTGCCGGAGTGGCGCGACACCTTCTTTCCGGTGGCCATGCTGGTCGGCCTCATCCCGATCGGGCGCAAGGCCGCGGCCGCGGCCCTGAACGGCACGCCCTTCTCCATCGAGATGCTGATGACGGTGGCCGCCCTCGGTGCGCTGGCGATCGGCGCGGCGGAGGAGGCGGCGACGGTCGTCGTGCTGTTCCTCATCGGCGAGCTGCTGGAGGGCTTTGCCGCCGGCCGCGCCCGGGCCAGCATCCGTGCGCTTGCCGATCTCGTGCCGGCGACCGCCCGCATCGAGCGCGACGGCGCCATTGCCGAGGTGCCTGCGGAGGCCGTGCCGGTGGGGGCGGTGCTGGTGGTTCGCCCCGGCGACCGGATTGCCGCCGATGGCATCGTGCTGTCTGGGGCGAGCGCCGTCGACGAGGCGCCGGTGACCGGCGAGAGCGTGCCCAAGGAGAAGGCGGCCGGCGACACGGTCTTTGCCGGCACCGTCAACACCGCGGCGGTGCTGCGCATTTCCGTGACCGCGGCCCATGCCGACAACACCATTGCCCGCATCGTGCGGCTGGTGGAGGAGGCGCAGTCGGCCCGCGCCCCCACCGAGCGCATCATCGACCGCTTCGCCCGCTGGTACACGCCGGCGGTGGTCGTGGTTGCGGCGCTCGTCATGGTGCTGCCGCCGCTGCTCTTTGCCGCGCCGTGGACGGTCTGGATCTATCGCGGTCTGGCGATCCTGCTCATCGGCTGCCCGTGCGCCCTGGTCATCTCGACGCCGGCGGCGATTGCGGCCGGGCTTGCCTCCGGCGCGCGGCGGGGCCTGCTCATGAAGGGCGGCGCGGTGCTGGAGAGCCTCGGCGGCATCACCCATGCCGCCTTCGACAAGACCGGAACCCTGACCGAAGGCCGCCCGGCCGTCACCGACATCCTGCCCGCGGCCCCCTTCTCCGAGGTCGACCTGCTGCGTCTGGCGGCGGGCCTTGAAGCCGGCTCTTCCCATCCGCTGGCGCGCGCCGTCCTCGCGGCAGCCGAGTCCGTCGGGATCACCCCGCCGGCGGCCTCCCTTGTCCGGGCCGTGCCCGGCCGGGGGCTGACGGGCGAGGTCGACGGCGCATCGCTTTTTCTGGGCGCGCTGGGGCCGGCGCGTGCGGCCGCGGGCGGATCCTTGGACGCGGAGCTGGTGGCTGCGGCCGAGCGGCTGGGGGCGGAGGGACGCACGGTCGCCGTCCTTCTGGTGAAGGGAGTGCCGGCGGGGCTGCTCGCCTTTGCCGACCAGCCGCGGGCGGACGCCCGGGCTGGCCTCGACACCCTGCGCGGTCTCGGCATCGAGCCGCTGATGCTGACCGGGGATCAGATTGCCCCGGCCGAGGCCGTCGGCCGCACGCTGGGTCTTGATGTGCACGCCGGCCTGCTGCCCGAGGACAAGCAGCGGCTGGTGACGGACCTGCGCGCCGGCGGAGCCCGGGTGGCCAAGATCGGCGATGGCATCAATGATGCGCCGGCGCTGGCGGCGGCCGATGTCGGCATCGCCATGGGCGGCGCGACCGATGTGGCGCTGGAAACCGCCGACGCCGCCATCCTGCATGGCCGGGTGGGCGATGTCGCCGCCATGGTGCAGCTCTCGCGCCGGACCATGGCGATCATCCACCAGAACATCGCCATTGCCCTCGGGCTGAAGGCCTTTTTCCTGGTGACCACGGTGCTCGGCATCACCGGGCTGTGGCCGGCCATTCTGGCCGATACCGGCGCCACGGTGCTGGTGACGGCCAATGCCCTGCGGCTTCTGGCCGACGGCCGGCGCGGCTGATCCCAGAGGGACTTGAAAAGGCCCCTCTGGCAGTCCGGTACGAATTTCTCATACTATTGGAACATATGATACCAGGCGCACGAAGTGCTGACCGCACCGTGCGCCTGAAGATCAGCAGATTTCCCATATGCTCCAGTGGCATGGGAAATCTGCGTCGGAATACCAAAGAGTCCTTTTCAAGGCTCTTTGGTATGAGAAATCCTCTGCTCTTCAGGCGCGTGGGCGCGGTCGGCACGTCGTGTGCCTGGTGAGAGCACGGGCAGGACAAATGCAGGAAGGGGCCCCGGCGGTCAGCCGGAGCCCCTGGAAAAGGTCTCGTCCGTGGCGGGGGATGCCATCGGGGCGGAAGATCAGCCCGCGATGGCCGCGGCGATTGCCTCGAGGGCGGCCTCGGCCTTGGCGCCATCCGGGCCGCCGGCTTGGGCCATGTCGGCGCGGCCGCCGCCGCCCTTGCCGCCGAGGATCTCGGAGCCGATGCGCACCAGCTTCACCGCATCGAACCGGTCGGTCATGTCCGGCGTCACCGCCGCGACCACGCCCGCCTTGCCATCCTCGGACACGCCGATGATGACCACGACCCCGGTGCCGACGGCCTT
>JBBSSF010000324.1:0-4960 GCA_038242345.1 Hyphomicrobiales bacterium | reverse complement strand
CTGGATGACGACGAGGATCGGATAGAGGGTGCGCGACAGCACCCGCGACAGTGCCAGCCCGACGGCCAGCGGCACCGACACGATGATGGCGAGGAAATAGCCCATCAGCGCCACGCGCACCGTCGCCCAGACATGGCCCAGCCACTGGTCGAGAGGCACTGCGATGCCGGCCGAAAAGATCGCCGACGGCGCCGGCAGCAGGAAACTCGGGATCTTGAAGACGACGCAGGCCGCCTCCCACACCACGAGGATCGCCGCGAAGGTGAAGACGGCAGCAAAGCGATCAAGGAAGCGGGCGATTGCCCGGGCCGGGCCGGACGTCGTGGGCTCATTCATGGACATGTCAGGCCACCGCCGGCTTGGTGAACAGGCGCTCGCGGATGTGGTTGGCCAGCCGCGTGAAGTTCGGATCCGCGAAGGTTTCCATGGAGCGCGGCCGGGCGAGCGGCACGTCGATCACCTCCCGCACCCGGCCGGGCCGCGGGCTCATCACGATGATGCGGTCGGAGAGCAGCAGCGCCTCGGGGATGGAGTGGGTGATGAACAGCACCGTCTTCGGCCGTTCCGACCAGATCCGCAGCAGCTCGAAGCTCATCTCGTCCCGGGTGAGTGCGTCGAGCGCCGAGAACGGCTCGTCCATCAGCAGGATGTCGGGATCGAGCAGCAGCGCGCGGGCGATGCCGACCCGCTGCTGCATGCCGCCGGAGAGTTCGTCGATGCGCTTCTTCTCGAAATCCTTGAGGCCGACCAGATCGAGGAGGTCGCGGGCCCGCGCCGTCTCGGCCGCGGTCACCCGCCCATATTTGTGGCGCATCGGGAAGGTGACATTGCCGAGCACGTCGAACCAGGGCAGCAGCGTCGGCCGCTGGAACACGATGCCGATCTCGTCGCGCGGCTCGGTCACCGCGCGGCCGAAGATCTCGACGCTGCCGGAAGAGGGCCGGATCAGGCCGGCGATCAGGCGCAGGAGGGTGGACTTGCCGCAGCCGGACGGGCCCAGCACGGCGAGGAATTCATGCCGGCCGATCTCGAAGTCGACGCCTTCCAGCGCCGTGATGGAACGGCCATCGCCGGCCGGAAAGACCTGAGCGACATCGCGGAACCGGATCACCGGGTCTGTCATCGGCGGGGACATCCTCGCATGGGACCGCACCGGCCCGGCAAGGCCGGCCGGCGACATCTGATGTCAGGACCGCCAGATGCTGGCCGCACGGCGTTCCTGAAGGGATGCGGATTTCCCATATGCCCCGGGGACATGGGAAATCCGCACCGGACTGCCAAAGGATCCTCTTCAAGGATCTCTGGCAGGATGCCGGCGGACCCGGATGATGACCATCCGGCCGCCGGAGAGACTGCGGAGATCCCGCCTGCCCCTTCTCGGGGGACGGGAACGCCACCGTCCGGACTTGCAAGCCGCGCGCCGGCCCGGGGGCCGGACGCACGGAAAGGGCGTTCCGTCCGGCCACCTCGGGGGATGGCAGCCGGACGGAACGCCGGCGCGCAGCCCGGCGGAAGAGGTCGGGGCGAAGGCGTTCGGGGGGACGCCTGCCCCTGTCCGCCGGGCGCGCGGCAGGCCGTGGATCAGGGCAGGAAGGAGCCGTTGACGGCCTTGGCCGGATCCAGCTTGTCGGCCGGCAGGTTCTGGGCCCTGGCCACCCAGCCCCAGGTCTCGGCCAGCAGCTTCGGCTCGAACACGCCCATGCCGTCCTTCTTGGAGATGTCGTTGACCATCAGCGGAATGGAGGCCTTGAACTGGGCCTCGGCAACGGTCACGTCGACTTCCGGCACGGTGGCCTTCAGCGCTTCCGCCGCCGCCTTCGGGTCCGCGATCGCGGCCGCCGTCGCCTTCATCCAGGCCGCGACGAACTTCTTCACGACCTCGGGCTTCTCGGCGATCATCTTGTCGGAGGCGAACAGCGACAGGCCGTAGCTCTTGTAGCCGAATTCCGACCACGGCAGGATCGAGATCTTCTTGCCGGTCTCGGCCAGCGGGCCGACGAAGCCCGGCGCCGTCGTGGTCCAGCCGATGGTGGCCGGCACCTGGCCCGAGGCGAGCATCGGGGCGAGCGCACCGGGATCGACCTTCAGCAGGGAAACCTCTTCCGGCTTTATGCCATTGGCCTGAAGGATCAGCGGCCACACCACGTTGGAGGAGGAGAAGGTGCCGGTGGCGACCTTCTTGCCGACCAGATCCTTCAGCGAGGTGATGCCCGAGCCCTCGGTGGTGAAGATGGCATCCGGCGGCATGGTGTAGATGGAGGCGATCGCCGTCACCGGCACGCTGTTCTCGGCCTTGGCCTGAAGCAGCGCCGACACGCCGCCGGAGCCGAGCTCGGCCGCACCGGTGCCGAGCTTGGTCACCACATCCGACGAGCCGCGGCCAACCTGGATGGTGACATCGAGCCCTTCCGCAGCGAAGAAGCCGCCCTTGACGCCCAGATAGGGCACGGCCTTGTCGCCGGCCGGCAGCCAGTCGATGAGGAAGGTCACCTTCTCGGCGGCCTGCGCGGCGCCGGCAAACGCGAGAGCGAGCGGCAGCGCAAGGGCGGCGCGGCGCGTGAGGGCTCGGAACATCTGGGATAGGCTCCTTGAGGATGGCGGTCGGGGGAGACTTCGGCAGGTTCCGGCATCAGCCGGAGAGGAACGGGATCAGGGTTTCGGCAAGCAGCGCCGGTGCGGCGACCTGGGGCGCATGGCCGGTCGGCAGCGAGGCGATCGCCGCGCCCGGCACCAGCGCCTGCATGCGCCGTTGCAGGATCGGGACCACGGAGCGGTCGGCCCGGGCTTCCACATAGAGCCGCGGCACCCGGCCGAAGCGCGCCGCGCTCAGCTGCGGCCGCACGGCCCGCCCGCCTTCCGGCTGGGGGGTCAGCGCGCGCGCCGCGGCCCGGGCGGCAGCCGGCGGACAGTCATCGAAGAAGAAGGCCAGGGCCGCCGCCTCGGGCACCCGGCTCAGGAGCCGGTCCGGCGACCAGTCGAGATGCGGGCCGATGCCGGACACCTCCGGATAGTCGGGATGCAGATCGGCGATCAGATCGGCAAAGCCCATGCCGTCGGGCAGCATCATGCCCGCCACATAGGCGATGCGGGCCACCAGATCGGGCACGGCCTCGGCCACCTGGGAGGCGATCACCCCGCCGCCGGAATGGGCGACGAGGGCCACCGGCCGGCCGATCCGCTCGATGCGGGCCACCACATGGGCGACATAGAGATCCAGACTGACGGCTTCCGGGGGCGTGTCGTCGCAGCCATTGCCCGGCAGGTCCACGGCGTGGACCGGAAAGCCGGCCGCCACCAGATGGGGCGTCAGCGCCGCGAAGGACCAGCTGCCCTGCCACGCCCCATGGATCAGCACCAGCGGCATCCGCCCGGATGCATCGGTCTCAAGGGGCGGACGATCGGGAGCGGGCATCGGGGATCCTGCGGTCCGGAGAGTCGGTATACGCAAGGATACGGATCGGCCCCGGCCGCGATAGCGCAGATGTTCGCGCGTGGTGATGCCGGATCGGCATCACTGCCGAAAAGTGAGGCGGCTTTGCGTGCCCGTGACTTGGGCAACCCTCTGGAATGGATGGACGCACAGGGACGGCCGGACGGGGGGACCGGCGGCGGCTGAGGCGCGCGTTCCGGTCCGGGCCCGCCCCGCTTTGTCCCGGGGAACCGGCCAGAGATCCTTGAAACGGATCTTTGGCATCACTCCGCGAACTGCGCCCGCTCCTCGGCCTCGCGGGCCGAGAGTTCGGCGGCGGTGATCTGGAGGAACAGGTCGAGGGTCGCCGGCAGCGAGCGCCCGGCGCGGATATAGAGGCCGAGATCGCTCCACACCGGTCCGCCGGCATCGATCGGGACATGGACCAGCCGGCCGTCCTTCAGCAGCCGCTCGACGCCGAGCCGGGTCTGGAAGGCGAGGCCGACGCCGCGCTCGGCGAGTTCGCGCATCAGCTCGATGGAATTGGCGGTGATGATCGGCTCCACCGGCCGCATCAGCCGGGAGATCACGGGCGACAGCAGCTGGTTGATGGAGAGATCGGGCGTCGCCAGGATGATCGGATAATCGAGGCAGGCCGGAAAGCTGACGGTCTTGCGGCCGGCCAGCGGATGGTCCGGGGCCATCATCACGCCGAGGCGGAACTTGGCGAGCGCCACCTGCCGCAGCTCGGGATGGCGCGGCAGGGCGAAGGCGAGACCGACATCGGCCGTGCCCTCGGCGATCGCCTTCGGGATGGCGAAGGACCCCATGGTCTCCACCGCGATGGTGACGCGGGGGGCGCGGGCGCGCAGCCGGCAGATCACCTCCGGCAGGACCGCGCCGCACACCCCTTCGACGGTGGCGATGGTGACATGGCCGACGCGGGCGCCCTGGAGGCCGGCAATATCGGAGCGGGCGCGTTCCAGATCCTGGAGGACGACGATGACGTGGCGGGCGAGCGCCTCGCCGGCCGCCGTCAGCTTCAGGCCGCCGGGCAGCCGCTCGAACAGCGGCGTGCCCACTTCCTCTTCCAGCTTCAGGATCTGCCGGTTGACGGCCGAGGAGGCGACATTGAGCTTGCGGGCGGCCGCCCGGATGGACCCGGCCCGCCGCACCGCATCGAAATAGGTGAGGCCCGCCGCATGAATGCGCATGACCGAGGCTCCCCCTGCCCTCTCCGCCGGCCCGGGATCAGTACTTCATCCGCTTGCGGTTCATGATGTCGAAGGCCTCGGCGGTGCCGGAACGGGACTCGGCGGTGGACATGGACATGTCCAGGGCCTGGAAGATCTTCGTTGCCGCCGAGATGTTGCCGGCCTTGTAGTAGCACCAGCCGCGCAGGAGCATCAGGTCGCGATTTTCCGGCACCAGACGCGCCCGCTCGTCGAGGGCGATGAACACCTCCGAGCAGCGGTCGGCATTGTAGGCCGCGACCGCCCGCTGGGACAGGATCTGGGCGGACAGGTTGGCCTGCCGCTCCGGGGTCTGGCG
>JBBSSF010000323.1:0-4970 GCA_038242345.1 Hyphomicrobiales bacterium | reverse complement strand
GCGAAGTCGTGCTAAGCCTGGGCAGCCAAGGGCGGCGCCGATTGCGGTGCCGAGCGCCACGGCACCGGCCATGCCGCGGGGATTCCGGTCGCCGGCCGGGCCGGCATAGACGAGAAGGACCATCGGCGTTCCCCTCCGCGCAGGCGCACCGTCGACCCCTCAGGAGGGGAAGGCGACGGTGCGGACAGGGAGCGGACTATGGCGCCCGTCCGCGGCCCCCGCAAGGAACCGGCGCGTGCTGCCGCCCGCCCGGCCCGGTCGCCGGTCCCGCGCTGTCGTCCCGATCGGTCCGGGCGGTGGCGGGCACGGATCATCCCAAAGATCCTCGAAGACGACTCTTTGATATTCCGGTACGGATTTCCCATGTCCTTGGTTTATATGAGAAATCCGCTGTTCTTCAGGCGCGCGGGTGCGGTTGGCACTTGCGTGCCTGGTATCAGGGGGCGGCACGCCCGCGGGCACAAAAAAGGGGGGCCGGAGCCCCCCTTCGATTGCTGGCCTGTCGGCCGGTCTCACCAGATGTTGGCGGGACGGCGCAGGTCGAGGGTCGCCGGGAACTCGTGGTTGCGCTCTTCCGGGGCGATCCAGACCTTGCCCGGGGTGTGGCCCATGGCCTCGAAGCGGGCGAGACGCCGCGCTTCGGCCTCATAGGCGTTGACCGGGAAGGTCTCGTAGTTGCGGCCGCCCGGATGGGCGACATGGTAGACGCAGCCGCCCAGCGAATGGGCGCTCCAGGTGTCGACGATGTCGAACACCAGCGGCGTGTGCACCGGGATGGTCGGGTGCAGGCCGGAGGCCGGCTGCCACGCCTTGTAGCGCACGCCGGCCACGAACTCGCCATTGCGACCGGTCGGGACGAGCGGCACCCGGCGGCCGTTGCAGGTGACGATGTGGCGGTTCTTCTGGAACCCTTCCACCTTCACCTGCAGGCGCTCCACCGAGGAATCCACGAAGCGGACGGTGCCGCCGATGGCGCCCTCTTCGCCGAGCACATGCCACGGCTCCAGCGCCTGGCGGATTTCCATCTGCACGCCCTGGGCCTCGATCTGGCCGTAGAACGGGAAGCGGAACTCGTACTGGGCCTCGAACCACAGGTCGTCGAAGGCATAGCCGGCCTGCCGCAGGTCGTTGAGGACGGACTTGAAGTCCTCCTTGGCGAAATGCGGCAGCATGAACTTGTCGGCCAGATCCGTGCCCCAGCGGGCGAACGGACCATCCTGCGGCTCGCGCCACAGCCACGCGATGATGGCGCGCAGCAGCAGCTGCTGGGCAAGGCTCATGCGCCAGTCCGGCGGCATCTCGAAGGAGCGGAACTCCACGAGACCCAGCCGGCCCGTCGGACCGTCCGGCGAATAGAGCTTGTCGATGCAGATTTCCGAGCGGTGGGTGTTGCCGGAAACGTCGACGAGCAGGTTGCGGAACAGCCGGTCCACCAGCCACGGCAGGGGGGCATAGCCCTGACCCGGCAGCGGCACCTGGGCCATGGCGATTTCGAGTTCGTAGAGCCCGTCATGCCGGGCCTCGTCGATGCGCGGCGCCTGGGACGTCGGACCGATGAACAGGCCGGAGAACATGTAGGACAGCGACGGATGACGCTGCCAGTAGAGCACCAGGCTCTTCAGCAGGTCCGGCCGGCGCAGGAACGGGCTGTCATTGGGCGTCGAGCCGCCCACGACGACGTGGTTGCCGCCACCGGTGCCGGTGTGGCGTCCGTCGATCATGAACTTCTCGGTGCCGAGCCGCGACAGGCGCGCCTCCTCATAGAGCTCCTTGGTGGTCTCGACGCAGTCGTCCCAGTTGGCGGCCGGGTGCACGTTGACCTCGATCACGCCCGGGTCCGGGGTGACCTTGATGACGTTGACGCGCGGATCGAAGGGCGGCGGATAGCCTTCGATGTGGACCTGAAGCCCGGTCTCCTCGGCCGTCACCTCGATGGCGGTGAGGAGGTCGAGATAGTCCTCCAGCCAGGCGACCGGCGGCATGAACACGCACAGCTTGCCGTCGCGCGGCTCGATGGAGAGCGCGGTGCGCACGCTGCCGCCATAGGTCAGGCGCTGCTGCACCTCGGGCCGGCGCGCTTCCACGCCGGTGCGCTCATAGGCCTGGGCCATGTCGTCGGGATCCGGCAGGGGATCCCGGTCGATCAGCGGGTCGGCCTCGTGGATGTAGGGATAGGCGGCCGGCGCGATCCACGGCAGGGAGCCGAGCGGCAGCCGGTAGCCCACCGGGCTGTCGCCGGGCAGCAGGAACAGCTTGCCGCGGCGGAAGCTCCACTTCTCCGAAACCCAGCCCGTGCCGGCGATCGCGTTCCAGCGCTGCACCGGCAGCACATAGCCCGACGGCTTGGTCAGCCCGCGCTCGAACACCTTGGCGATGCGGGCGCGGTCCTCGGGATTCTCCAGCTTGGAATCGAGGGCGTCCACATTGGTGGGCAGATCCTGCTCCTTGAGGATCCAGTGGGCCGGATCCTCATAGGCGGGTTCGGCATAGCCGGCGCCGAAGCCCATGCGGTCGGCGATGCCTTCCGTCAGCACGCGCGCGTCGTCGATGGTCGCCGGCTTCACCGGGCGCTCCCGGGCGATCAGCGCCGGGTTGCGCCAGATCGGCTTGCCGTCCTTGCGCCAGTAGAGGGCAAAGGCCCAGCGCGGCAGGCTTTCGCCCGGATACCACTTGCCCTGGCCATAATGGAACAGGGCCCCGGGGGCGAACCGGTCCTGGAGTCGGCGGGTCAGCTCGTCGGCGCGCCAGCGCTTGGTCGGGCCGACGGCGGCCGTGTTCCACTCGGCCGACTGATAGTCGTCGATGGAGACGAAGGTCGGCTCGCCGCCCATGGTCAGGCGGACGTCCTGGCGCTGGAGGTCGGTGTCGACCACCTTGCCGAGATCATAGAGCGACTGCCACGACTCGTCGGAGAACGGCCAGGTGACGCGCGGGCGCTCGGCAATGCGCTGGATGTGCATGTCGAAGGCGAAGGTGACTTCTGCCTTGTCGGACATGCCGACGATCGGCGCCGCCGAGCGATAATGCGGCGTGGCGCAGAGCGGCAGATGGCCTTCGCCGGTGAGCAGGCCCGAGGTCGGGTCGAGGCCGACCCAGCCGGCGCCCGGCAGATAGACCTCGCACCAGGCGTGCAGGTCGGTGAAATCGACATCGGTGCCCGACGGGCCGTCCAGCGCCTTCAGGTCATGGCGCAGCTGGATCAGGTAGCCGGAGACGAAACGCGCGGCCAGACCCATGTGGCGCAGCACTTCCACCAGCAGCCAGCCGGTGTCGCGGCACGAGCCCGAGGCGAGCGTCAGCGTCTCTTCCGGCGTCTGGGTGCCGGGCTCCATGCGGATGAGATACTTGACCTCATGCTGGAGGCGGGCGTTCAGGTCGACCAGCATGTTGACGGTGTTGGTCGGGCCCTTCGGGATGGTCTCCAGGAAGGCGGCCACCTTCGGCGTCAGCGGTTCGGCCGGCGTCATGTAGGCGGCCAGATCCGGCTTCAGCTCCTCGGCATACTCGAACGGGTAGTTTTCGGCATAGGCCTCGACGAAGAAGTCGAACGGATTGTAGACGGCCATTTCGGCCAGAAGATCGACTTCGATCTTGAATTCGGTCGTCTTCTCGGGAAACACGAAGCGGGCGAGCCAGTTGCCGAAGGCATCCTGCTGCCAGTTCACGAAGTGGTTCTCGGGCGTGATCTTGAGAGAGTAGCTCGGCACCTTGGTCCGGCAGTGCGGCGCAGGGCGCAGGCGGATGAGCTGCGGGCCAAGATTGACCGGCCGGTCATATTTGTAGTGCGTGACATGCGTCAGGCTGGTGAGGATCGCCATCTGTTGTCCGTTCTGCCCCGAAATATCCTGTCCGCCGGTGGTGGCACGGAAGATCACCCGCGCGCGACCAGGCCCTCCGGCGGACGCCCCGTCTGTCAGGTTAGCCCCCGGCCCCCTGCCTGAAAAGGGGGCGTGCCCAAAGCTCAATCGCCGCACCCGGGACGGGTGGGGTTCGTGCGGACCGGCGGGCCCCAGGTTCGGGGCGCCCGCCGGGCGGCCTCATGCCAGAGATCCCTGAAATGGAACTCTGCTATTCCGGTGCGGATTTCTCATTGCCCCGGAGCACAAGAGAAATCCGCTGTTCTTCGGGGGCCCGGGTGCGGTCGGCACGTCCGGGCGCCGGGTCTCACTGGATGAGATCGCCGCCGTCGGCGATCGGCGTGCCCATGGGCATGAACCGGTCGGTTTCCTTGTCGAGGGCCCACAGGGTGCCGTTGGCGATGTCGAACCAGGCGCCGTGCAGGGCGATGCGGCCCTTCTTTTCCAGCGCGGAGATGCACGGGAAGGTGCGCAGGTTGTCGATCGACTGGCGGATGGCGGCCCGCTCCAGGGCGGTCTGCGGATCGGATTCCGGATCGCTGTGGCTGGATTCCAGGCGCCGGGCGGCGGGTTCCAGCAGGGTGATCCACTTGCCGATGAAGTCGCCGGGCGAGAGCGGCTCGGCCCCTTCATGGTTGCGGAAGGCGTTGATGCCGCCGCAGCGTCCGTGGCCCATGATGACGATGTGCTTCACCCGGAGGCCCATCACCGCGAATTCCAGCGCCGCCGAGGTGCCGTGATATTCGCCGTCGGGCGCATAGGGCGGCACCAGATTGGCCACGTTGCGCAGCACGAACATCTCGCCCGGCCCCGCATCGAAGATGATCTCGGGGGCGACGCGGGAATCGCAGCAGCCGATGAGGAGGATTTCCGGCTTCTGCCCGGCCTCGGCGAGCTTGCGATAGCGTTCGCTCTGCTCGGCGAGCCGGCCGCCGCGAAAGGCGTCGTAGCCGGACAGAAGACGTTGCGGAAGGGCGGGCATGGTTCTGGCTGCCTCCAGCTTGGTCGGGCGCGGAGTCCGGTGACGGTGCCGGCCGGTCCCCCCGGCCGGGCCGTCTCCCGGGTCCGCCTCCCGGATGCAAGACCGGCGCCGCCGCACGGGGCCGGTCCGGG
>JBBSSF010000322.1:0-4986 GCA_038242345.1 Hyphomicrobiales bacterium | reverse complement strand
TTGCTCGACGAGCCCTCGGCCGGCCTGTCGCCGCGCATGATGCACGAGGTGTTCGAGGCCATCGGCGAGATCCGGCAGCGCGACAAGATCTGCATCCTGATGGTCGAGCAGAATGCCTTCGAGGCGCTGCATGTCTCCGACACGGCCTATGTGCTGTCGCTGGGCAGTGTCGCCATCGAGGGCCGGGCCGCTGACCTTCTGAACGATCCGGCCATGCGCTCGCTCTATCTGGGCGGCGACGCCGTGCACTGAGCACCGGCCCGCCCTCCGCTTTCAAATCGTTTCCGAGGAGATCCCCATGTCCGTTCCGGCACTGGACGACGCGCGTCCGCTGCGCGTCAACAAGGAGCGTCTGCCCTTCCAGACCGATGGCGGCGTCGGCACCCGGGCCAATCTCGGCCTCATCGTGCTGCGCACCGACCAGACCGTGGAAGACGAGTTCCGCTACCTGCTGCCCGACACCGGCGGCATCGGCCTTTACGAGACCCGCATCCACAATGATGTGGTCATCACCCCGGAAACCCTGCGGGCGACGGCCGACTGCATCCCGGGCGGCGTCGCGCTGTTTCCGGATGTGGCGTTCAACGTGATCGGCTTTGCCTGCACCTCGGCCTCGCTGACGGTGGGCGAGGACGAGGTGACCCGGCGCGTGCAGGCGGGGCTGCCGGGGGTTCAGGTCACCAATCCGGTGACGGCGGTGCGCGCGGCGCTCACCGCCCTCGGCGCGAAGCGGATCGCGCTGCTGACGCCCTATCTGCCCGGCATCAACCGGTCCCTGCGCGCCGCCCTCATGGCCCGCGGCATGGACATTCCGGTGATGGCCTCCTTCAACGAGTCCGACGACAACATCGTCGCCCGCATCTCGCCCGCGGCGCTGGAGGCGGCGATCCTCGATGTCGGCGCGTCGCAGGACTGCGATGCGGTGTTCGTCTCCTGCACCAGCCTCCGGGTGGCGCGCATTGCCGAACGGGTGGAACGCGCCCTCGGCAAGCCGGTGACGTCGAGCAATCACGCCCTCGTCTGGCACATGCTGCGTCTGGCCGGCATCTCCGACACCGTGCCCGGCGCCGGCACCCTGTTCACCCGCGGGCTGTGAGGCTGGCTCTCCCGTGCGGGTCCGGTCCGGCCCCGCACGGAATGGGGATCTGCCCCGTTGATCTGGCGCATCCTGCGCGCGCGGACCGGTCTCCGCGGTGGCCGAAAATGCTCTATTGCTCCTCCGATGAGCGCGGACTTGCACTATAAGGTGGCCACCGGCGCCGGCATGGTGCCCGAGTCCCGGCCCGTCTCCAGGCGCCGGTGGCGGTCGCGTTGTCCAGAAGGGCCGTGCAGACGGCCTGCATCTTTGCGGGGTGAGCCATGAGCGGACTGGAACAGGAGCTGGCGGGTCTTCTCGGCCCCAAGGGCTGGCTGACAGGGGATGATGTCGCCGGCTATGCCCGGGACTGGCTCGACCGCTATGGCGCCGCCCCCCTGGGCGTCGCCCGCCCGGCCTCCACGGAGGAAGTCTCGGCGGTGGTTGCCGCCTGTCATCGCGCCGGCGTGGCGGTGGTGCCCCAGGGCGGCAACACCGGGCTGTGCGGCGGTTCCGTCTGCGCCAGCCCGGGCGGGGTGATCCTGACCCTGTCGCGCATGGGCGCCATCGGCACGCCCGATCCCGCCACCGGCGCCATCGAGGTGGAAGCCGGCGCCGTGCTGGCCGATCTGCATCAGGCGCTGGAAGGCACCGGGCTGATCTTCCCGCTGCATTTCGGCGCCGAGGGCACGGCCCGCATCGGCGGCGTCATCGGCACCAATGCCGGTGGCAGCCATGCCTTCCGCTATGGCATGACCCAGGATCTGGTGCTGGGCCTTGAAGTTGTGCTGGCCGATGGCACCATCTGGAATGGCCTGCGCGCGGTGCAGAAGGACAATGCCGGCTATCAGCTGCGCAAGCTGTTCTGCGGCGCCGAGGGCACGCTCGGCATCGTCACCCGGGCGGTGCTGCGGCTGTTCCCGGCCCCCACCCAGCGGGCGACCGCTCTCGTTGCGCTGCCGGACATTCCGGCGCTCACCGCCTTCGGCACCAGCCTGCGGGCGGCGGCCGGCGAGTTCCTGAGCGGGCTGGAATTCTTCTGCGATTTCGGTCTCGCTCTGGCGCTCCAGCATGTGGAAGGTCTGGAGTTCCCGCTGGAGACCCGGGCGCCCTGGTATCTGCTGATCGAGATGGGGTCCGGCTCGCCCAGGGTGCCGCTGGAGGAGATCCTGCAGGAGGTGCTGGAAGGCGGCTTCGAGTCCGGTCAGGTGCTGGACGGCACCATCGCCATGTCGGAGACCCAGCGCGCGGCGCTGTGGCGGCTGCGCGAGGAGCAGCCCGAGGGCCAGCGGCTGGAAGGCGTCCAGCTCAAGCACGACCTCTCCGTGCCGCCCGGCCGGCTGGCCGAGTTCCTGCCCGAGGCCGGCGAGATCTGCGAGCGGCTGCTGCCGGGCGTGCGCATCAACCCGTTCGGCCATCTGGGCGATGGCAACACCCACTACAATCTGAGCCCGCCGGAAGGCGCCAGGGACTTCGGCGACCGCGCCCCGGCGCTGGCCGAGGCGCTGGGCGGCCTTGCCTGCGGCTATGGCGGCAGCTTTGCCGCCGAGCATGGCCTCGGCCGCTCCAAGGTGCCGCTGGCGGAGGCCCTGCGCACCGGCATCGAGCGCGACCTGATGGCCCGCCTCAAGGCGGCGCTGGATCCCGACGGGATCCTCAATCCGGGGGTCGTGCTGGCCCGGCCCTGACGGCGGCCCCAGGAGAGCGAAGGTCCCTGAAACGGATCCTGCGCTCTTCCGGTGCGCTCGGCACTGCCGTGCCTGATGGCGGTCCGGGGGGAGGGCATTCCCCCGGACCCCGTCTGTTCCGTGGCGGCTCAGGCCGACAGGCTTGCGCTCCGCTCCCGGATGAGGCCTGCCCGGCCCCGGATGATCCGTTCGGCATCCGCCACCATGCGGGCGATGAGCTCCCGGCAGGTGGGGATGTCGTGGATCAGCCCCTGCACCTGACCGGCCCAGATGAGGCCGGCATCCAGATCCCCGGTGGTCAGCGCCACGCGCCCCCGGGCGCCGGAGACCAGCGGCCGCACATCCTCGAACACCGCGCCCGGCCGGGCGCCGCGTTCGGCCACCTGCTCGGAGACGCTGTTGCGGGCGACGCGGCCGGTATTCCTGAAGCCGCGGAAGATCAGCTTCGTGTCGCGCTCGCTGTTGGCGACGAGGAACTGCTTCACCGCGTCATGGATCGGCGCTTCCACGGTGGCGCAGAAGCGCGTGCCCATGTTGACGCCCTCGGCCCCCAGCATCAGCGCGGCGGCCAGCCCCCGCCCGTCGCCGATGCCGCCGGAGGCCAGCAGCGGCACCGACACCTGGTCGGCCGCCGCCGGGATCAGCACGAGGCCGGGCACGTCGTCCTCGCCCGGATGGCCGGCACACTCGAAGCCGTCGATGGAGATGACGTCCGCGCCCATCTTCTCCGCCGAGAGGGCATGGCGCACCGAGGTGCACTTGTGCAGCACGGTGAGGCCGTGGGCCTTGAAGTCCTCCACATGCTCCTGCGGCCGGGCGCCGGCGGTCTCGACGATTTTCACGCCGCTGTCGATGATCGCCCGGCGGTACTCCGCATAGGGCGGCGGCGACACCGAGGGCAGGATGGTGAGGTTGACGCCGAACGGCCGGTCGGTCATCGCCCGGCAGCGGTCGATCTCGCGCCGGAGGTCATCCGGGGTCGGCTGGGTCAGGCCGGTGAGGATGCCGAGGCCGCCGGCATTGGAGACGGCGGACGCCATCTCGGCCGTGCCGACCCACATCATGCCGCCCTGCACGATCGGGTGCTCGATGCCGAGCAGCTCGGTGATCTTCGTCCTCAGGGTCATGCCAGCGCCTCCAGAATGGTGACATTGGCGATGCCGCCGCCCTCGCACATGGTCTGGAGGCCATAGCGCTTGCCGCGGGCGCGCAGCGCATGCACCAGCGTCGCCATCAGCCGCGTGCCGGAGGCACCGAGCGGATGGCCGAGCGCAATGGCGCCACCGTTGACGTTGAGCTTTTCCGGATCCGCCCCGGTCGCCTTCAGCCACGCCATCGGCACCGGCGCGAAGGCCTCGTTGACCTCGTAGAGGTCGATGTCGTCGATGCGCAGGCCGGCCCGCTTCAGCGCCCGTTCGGTCGCCGGAATGGGCTCCTCCAGCATGATGACGGGATCGCCGGCGGTCACCGTCAGGTTGACGATGCGGGCGACCGGCGTCAGGCCGTGCGCCTTCAGCGCCGCTTCCGAGACGACAAGGGCCGCCGACGCGCCATCGCAGATCTGGCTGGCATTGGCGGCCGAAATCACGCCGCCCTCCTTCAGGAGCTTGACCGCGCCGATGCCGTCGAGGGTCGCATCGAAGCGGATGCCCTCGTCGGTCTCGTGGCTGCCGCCGTCGACGGCCAGCGGCACGATCTCGGCGCGGAAGGCGCCGGCCCGGGTGGCCTCCGCCGCCCGGCGATGGCTTTCCAGCGCGAAGGCATCGAGATCGGCGCGGGAGAAGCCATATTTGCGGGCGATCGTCTCGGCGCCGTCAAACTGGCTGAACTCCTTGACGCCGAAGCGTGCGGCGATGCGGCCGCTGACCGGGCCGGTGCCAATGCCTTCCTTGGCGTGCAGCGCCAGATTGGAGAACATCGGCACCCGCGTCATGCTCTCGACGCCCATGGCGATGACGACATCCTGGGTGCCCGACATCACCGCCTGGGCCGCGAACTGCACCGACTGCTGGGACGAGCCGCACTGCCGGTCGATGGTGACGGCGGGAATGCTGTCCGGCAGCGACGAGGCCAGCACGCAGTTGCGTCCGAAGGCGAAGGACTGCTCGCCGGCCTGGGTGACGCAGCCGACGATCACGTCGTCGATGGCATCCGGCGCGATGCCGGTGCGGGCGAGGAGGGCGTCGATCACGGCACCGCCGAGATCGGCCGGATGCCAGCCCG
>JBBSSF010000321.1:0-5061 GCA_038242345.1 Hyphomicrobiales bacterium | reverse complement strand
GCAACCCGCTCCCTAACGGATCGCTCCGGCCGCCGCTGCATTTTCCGGGCCCCCGACGCGCGCTCACGCGCCGCCCATCACCCGGCTGACGAAGCTGATCATCGGGAAGGCCGGACCGGTGTCGACCTTGCGTCCCTCGGCAATGTCCTCGTGACCGAGGACCTCATCGAAATCATACGCGGACTTCAGAGCCCGGCCGATCTCGATGGCCGCCTCCAGCTGCGCCTGCGGATAGGTCTGCCAGCCGGCCGGCGTTTTCTTGTGCGTGTGGGTTGCGACAATGACCTCGGCCGGCGGGATGACATTCCCGGCCCAGTTCACCCACTCGCCAGTTTCATTCCTCTGAAGCATGCCCGCATTCACCAGCTCGATGCCGATGGACCACGCATTGAGCCCGACGAGGCCATTCCAGCTCGACTTGCCGGCATGCCAGGCCACGGTGTCGAAGGCCACGAGCTGGGTCACAGCACCGTTCCGATCGATCACCAGATGCGCCGAGGCCTCCGCCTTGGGACTGGTGAGCCACGAGATCGCCCCACTGGCCGACTTGCCACCCGTATAATGCATGATGAGAAAGCGCGGCTTCAGCTTGCCACCATGGTTGGGGCTCGCCGTCCACGGCACGGCGGCGCCGTCCTTCTTCAGCCGATGCTTGTCGATCGAATAGCCCATGGTCCTGTCCCCCGTGCAGCCACGGCGACCGGAGGAAGGCCAGCGCGCGCACCTGTCCCATCCGGGACATCGCAGGATGTCCCGGTCAGGGGCCGGCCAGAGCCGGTTCAGGACAGGATCGGATGCCGCCTTGCGGGCTCTGCCGGCGCCGGCAGCCGCAAACGGAAATCACGGGCGCGCGACGGGCCTGCCATCCGGGCACCGGACGGATCTGGTTGCGGTTGCGTGCAGGAACAGGATGACGCACACCCTTTGATTGTCAATTGAATAAATGCAACCTCATCGGATTTCCCCCTCTTTCTCATCAGGTTGCTGAAAGCCGGAGCGTCTGGCGGACCCGTTCGCTCCGGCTGTCCGTCAGGCGACGGTGAGGGTCACCGTGATGTTGCCGCGCACCGCATGGGAATAGGGGCAGATGGTGTCGGCTTCCGCCACCAGGGCCTCGGCTGCCGCCCGTTCCACCCCCGGCAGGCGCGCCACCAGCGCCACCGTCAGGCCGAAGCCCTTGTCGGTGCGCGGACCGATGCCGACGGTCGCGCTCACGCTGGCGTCCGCCGACACCCGCGGCAGGTCCCTGTTCTGGCTGGCCGCAAACTTCATGGCGCCGAGGAAACAGGCCGCATAGCCCGAGGCGAACAGCTGCTCGGGATTGTTGCCCTGGCCGTTGCCGCCCATCTCCTTCGGCACCGCCAGCGCCACCTGGAAGCTGCCATCATCGGTGCCCGAACGGCCATCCCGGCCACCGGTCGCCGTCGCCGTGGTGGAATAGAGAATCTTCGTCATCGCTGTCGCCCTTTTGCGCTTGCCGGCCCCGGCTTCACCCCGGGGACCCGGTCAGACCGGAAATCAAGTTCTTCACGATTTAATCGTGTACGATCTATATCGAACGGCGAGGGCACTTGTCAATTGGCGCGATTATATCGTGGACGATTTTTATTGCGGAGAGCGGACCATGTGCCGGGCGGGCCCAGCGCGGACGCGCCGGCCCGGGCAGCCCCGGAGACGCGGCGCCGAGGGTGAACAAACAGGCGGGATGCGGACACTCCGGCGGGCGGACCGGCCCGGGCTGAAAGAGCGGAAACCGGCCGGACGCCCGACACGCAGAGCACCACCGGAAGACAGCGGCCCCCATGGTCCATTCGGCCGGCCGGGACCTCCGGCAAGCCGGACGCCCCTGCCCTTCGCGCCCACCGTCTGCCCACCGCGCCGCCCCGCGGATCCTCCCCGGGGCGCCCCGTCCTCATACCAAAGATCCTTTGGTATTCCGATGCGGATTTCTCATGTCCTTGGGGCATATGAGAAATCCGCTATCCTTCAGGCGCGTGGGTGCGGTCAGCACTTCGCGTGCCCGGCCTCAGACAGCCTCGGCCTCCCCTGCCCGGCCGCTCAGCACCGCGAAGCGCCGGGCCTTGAAGCTGCAATCGACGTCCTCGAACCCGGCCTCGGCGAGCCACTGCAACTGGCGGCCGACCGGGGCACAGCGATCGAAGGACATGCGGTCCTGCGCCTTGACGATCTCGTCTTCGGGAACGCCGAGCCCGCGGATTTCGTCCAGCCAGATGCGGCCATAGCGGGCGTCGGCGATCGGGTTCGGGCCCGCCACCTGCTCGGCGTTGATGAACAGGCCGCCGGGCCTCAGGGCGCCGCGGATGCGCCGGAAGAGCGCGCGCTTGTCGGCATCTTCGAGATGATGGATGGCGAGCGCCGAGAGGACGAGATCCCACGGGCCGCCCGGATCGGCGTCGCTCATGTCGGCGACCCGGAACTCCACCCCGGCATCGGGGGCAAAGCGGGCGCGCGCCTGCTCCAGCATCGCCGCCGATCCGTCCAGCAGGCAGAGCCGGCGGAGCGGATGGCGCGCCGCGACCATGGCGGCGAACAGCCCCGTGCCTGCCCCGACATCCAGCACGTCGATGGGTCGGCCGGGGCTCCAGTCGGCCACGAGGTCGAGGGCGGTGCCGTAAAAGGCGTCGAAACATGGGATGAGACGCCGCCGCAGCGCGTCATATCCGGCGGCATCGCGTGAAAACGGTGTGGACGCGGGCACTTCCCCGGTGCGCATGGCGTCGCCTCCTCTGACCGGTGAACGGGTGGGCCGGCGCGCCGGCGCCCCGGGAGGATCCCCGGAACCACCCGTCGCGGAACGGCCGATCGCATCGCTCCCGGGGCCGTCTGGGCCTCGCCGGGGCGCCGCTCCGGCGGCAGCCTTGGTTCGGGAGCACGGGCGAGACTAGAGGGCATGGCGGCGGCGCAGGAGCCCGGAACGGTCAGATCTGCGCCCGAACCGGTCACGCAGCCGGTGGCGCGGGCCTGCGCTGGCGGGCAGCCGAGGGCGTCAGGCCGAAGCGGGCATGGAAATGGCGGGCGAAATGCGAGCGCGAGCGGTATCCGGTGGCGGCGAGCGCATCGGCCACATCGGCATCGCGCTCGGCAAGCAGGGTGTAGGCGGCCTGCATGCGCTCGGCCCGCACCAGATCCTGAAGGGTCTCCCCCTCGGCACGCAGCCGCCGCCGCAGGGTGGCCTCCGACACGGCGAGTTCGGCGGCCACCCGATCCGCGGTCCAGTCCTGGTGCAGCCGGTGGCGGACCAGCCGGCGGACCGCCTCCACCATCGCGCCATCGACATATTTCGGCACCAGCGGCAGGGCGCCCTGCTCCGCCAGGATCAGGATGATTTCCAGAATGCGGTGATCGACGACCCGGCGCGAGGCCGGCAGCCGCGGCGACAGGGCCTCGGCCGCATGCAGGATGGCCGAGCACAGCCCGTCCGTGACGACGGGCGCGGCCGGTCCGGCAGAGGGCCGGACGAACTGCGGCCACAGCCGCGCCGCCTCGATCACCAGCGCGCGGGGAAAGCGGACGAACAGCGCGCGATAGACCCCGGAACGGGGATCGGGCTCGTTCACCACATCCAGCCGGGCGCCGGCCGGCAGCAGCACGGGATCGCCGGCCAGATGGAGGCGGCGGCGCGTGCCGTCGATGATTTCCTTGCGGCCCTCGATGATGACGACGAGGCCGGCCGTCGGCAGGACCAGCTCGCTGATCTGCTCGCGCATGCGGGTCACGAAGGCGGAAATCAGCGGCGGCTGCCCGTCGGCGCCGGGATCGCGGCTGTCCGCGCCGGCAAGCGCGCGCAGGGCCTCGACGACCCGCCGCCTGCGTCCGCTGTCGTCGGCCTCATCCGTCATCGCGTCCGGCTCCCCGCTGGCGCCGGATCCTAGCCCTGGCAGCGGTCAGCGCAAGGCCGGCGGACACCGGGAGCCCGTTTCATACCACCCGCACGAAGTGCCGACCGCACGTTAGCGCCTGAAGGGCAGAAGATTTCTCATATGCCCCAAGGACATGAGAAATCTGCATCGGAATGCCAAAGAGTCCTCTTCGAGGATCTTTGGTATCAAACGCCGGCGGCCAGAAGGCGGCCGGAGAACCTGCCGGCCCGACGCGGGCAGCGGGCCCCCGGGAAGCGCGGGCCGGCTGAAATGCCGGCCCCGCCCGTTGCAGAGGATCACTCGGCGTAGACGACCGCCGGCGGCTGCGGACGCGGCACCACGGCGAGCGTCATGCGCGAGATGCAGACGAGCTTGCCCTCTTCATTGGTGATGCGGGTCGTCCAAACCTGGGTGGTGCGGCCGATGCTCTCCGCCGTCGCCACGCCGTAGACGAAGCCTTCCGTCGCCGGGCGGATGTGGTTGGCGTTGATCTCCATGCCGACGCAGTAGAACTTCGTCGGGTCGACGGTGGCCAGACCACCCCAGGAGGCCAGCGTCTCGGCCAGCACCACCGAGGCGCCGCCATGCAGCACGCCGAAGGGCTGGAAGGTGCGCACGTCCACGGGCATGCGCCCCTTCAGCCAGTCATCGCCGAATTCGAGCAGCTCGATGCCGACATGGCCGACCATCACCCCGGCATTCTTGGCGTTGGCCTCTGCGAGCGGAAATTTTCCGGTGAACCAGATGTTCGCCATTGGCGTCTCTCTCCCCTGTTGCCTCTTTCAGGATCCGTCCGGCGCGATACGCCAGCGGATCCTGCCTAACGTTTGTTCGGTCTGGAGCCGTTCGCAGAAGGGAGCACGGGACACCCTCCTCGTGCAAGGGCATCCCGGCCTCCTGCCTTGATGCCCAAATGTGTCATGCCAAAGATCCTCGAAGAGGACTCTTTGGTATTCCGATGCAGGTTTTCCATGCCTTTGGGGCATATGGAAAATCTGCTGTGCTTCAGGCGCTAAGGTGCGGTCAGCACTTCGTGCGCCTGGTATGAGCGACTGTCTTTCCGGTCAAGCGCTTTGCCATGGGCGTTTGTCCCTGAGGATGGCGTTGAGGATGACGAGGAGACGTCTGGCGACGGCAAGAAGGGCGAGCATCTTGGGCTTTCCCGCTTGGAGCAGGCGTC
>JBBSSF010000320.1:0-5071 GCA_038242345.1 Hyphomicrobiales bacterium | reverse complement strand
GGGGAGTCGGTGGCCCGGATGGTCCGGGCCGGGCTGCGGGATCAGCTGGCGGTCGGCCGCTCGGCCAGCACCATGTAGTTCACATCGGTGTCGCGGCTGAGGCTCCAGCTGTCGCGCAACGGGTTGAACACCACGCCCTTGCGCTCCAGTACCCGGAGGCCGGCTTCGGCCAGCATGGCTTCCAGCTCCGTCGGACGAATGAACTTCTCGAAGGAGTGGGTGCCCGGCGGCAGCCAGCGCAGCACATATTCCGCGCCGATGATGGCCAAGAGCAGCGCCTTGGCGGTGCGGTTGAGGGTGGAGACCAGCACCAGCGCGCCGGGCTTTGCCAGCGCCTGCAGGGAGGCGACGAAGGCCGGCACATCGGCGACGTGCTCGATGATTTCCAGCGCCAGCACCACATCGAACTGCCGGCCCTCGGCGACGAGATCGTCGGAGGTCTTGGCCTGATAGTCGATCGCAAGCCCCATCTGCCCGGCGTGCAGGCCGGCGACGGCGATGTTCTTTGCCGAGGCGTCGATGCCCGTCACCGTCGCGCCGAGGCGGGCGACCGGCTCGGAAATCAGCCCGCCGCCGCAGCCGACGTCCACGATCTCCAGCCCGGCCAGCGCCTGGGTGTCATCGGGATCGCGGCCATAATGGCGGCAGACGACCTCCTTCACATAGCCGATGCGCACGGGATTGAAGCGGTGCAGCGGCTTGAACTTGCCGTTGGGATCCCACCACGCATCCGCCATGGCCGAGAAGCGCGCGACTTCTGCCGGGTCGACGGTGCGGCCTTCCGCCGTGCCTTCGCTCGTCACTGCCATCGGGACGCTCCTTCGGATGGGGGCTCTGATCGTCCCTGAAGTGCGCCGCCCGGCGGGCGCCGTCAAGCGTCCGCCGCGCGTCCTTGTGACCCTGCCGGTCAGGCGAGCGCCGCTTCCACCGCGCGCCGCGCCACCACGCCCACCAGATGGGCGCGATAGTCGGCGGTGGCATGGATGTCGGCCAGCATGTCGTCGGCCGGAACGCCGATGCCGGCAATCGCCCCGGGCGAGAAGTCCTTGGCCAGCGCCGCTTCCATCTCCGCCACCCGGAACACGCCGGAGGCGCCGGCCCCGGTGACCGCCACCCGCACGGAGCCATCCTTGAGCTGGGCGACGAACACCCCGGCCATGGCATAGCGCGAGGCCGGGTTGGGGAACTTCACATAGCCGGCCGCTTCGGGAATCGGGAACTCGACCGCCGTCACGATCTCGCCTTCCTCCAGCGCCGTCTCGAACAGGCCGGTGAAATAGTCGTCGGCGGCGAGCCGGCGGCTGTTGGTGACGATCGTCGCCCCCAGCCCGAGCGCCGCGGCCGGATAGTCGGCGGCGGGGTCGTTGTTGGCGAGCGATCCGCCGATCGTGCCCATGTGGCGCACCGCCGGGTCGCCGATCAGCGAGGCCAGATGCGCCAGCGCCGGAATCGCCGCCTGCACCACCGGCGACGAGGCCACGTCATAGTGCCTGGTGCCCGCGCCGACGGTCACGGACGTGGTCGTCTTCGTGATGCCGGCCAGCTCGGGAATGCGGCCGATGTCGATGAGATCCGAGGGCGCGGCCAGCCGCTGCTTCATGGTCGGCAGCAGGGTCTGCCCGCCGGCCAGAATCTTGGCCTCCGGATTGGCAGCCACCAGCGCCGCGGCCTCGGCAACGCTCTTCGGGCGGTGATAGGTCGTCGCATACATGGAGCGGAACTCCTGAAGTCGATCTGCGGGCATGGCCCGGGAAAGATACACATTTCGGGGGCCTTTGCCCCCGAAACCCCCAAGCGGGGAGACCAGCTCCCCGCCCCCCTCAGTTTTTCTTCAAAAAAGAGGGAGCGGGTGCGGGCGGCAGCCCGCCGGTCATTCGGCCGCCATCGCCGGCCGCATGGCAGCCCGCCAGACCTTTTCCGGCGTCGCCGGCATGGCCATGTCGCGGATGCCCAAGGCGTCGGTGATGGCGTTCATGACCGCCGGCGGCGAGCCGATGGCGCCGGCCTCGCCGCAGCCCTTCATGCCCAGCGGATTGCCGGGGCACACGGTTTCCACCGTCGAGACGATGAAGTCCGGCAGGTCGTCGGCGCGCGGCATGGCATAGTCCATGTAGGAGGCGGTGATGAGCTGGCCGCTCTCCGGATCATAATGGGCGCCTTCCAGAAGCGCCTGGCCGATGCCCTGGGCCAGCCCGCCATGCACCTGTCCCTCCACGATCATCGGATTGATGATCTTGCCGAAATCATCGGCAGCGACGAACTGCACGATCTTCGTCGTGCCGGTATCCGGGTCGATCTCGACCTCGCAGATATAGGTGCCGGCGGGGAAGGTGAAGTTGGTCGGATCGTAGAAGGCGCCTTCCTTCAGGCCCGGCTCCATGCCGGCCGGCAGGTTGTGGCCGGTATAGGCGGCGAGCGCCACCTGGGCGAAGGGGAGGGCCTTGTCGGTGCCGGCGACCTTCAGGGTGCCGTCGGCAATCTCGATGTCGGTCTCGGAGGCCTCCAGCAGATGGGCGGCGATCTTCTTCGCCTTGGCTTCCACCTTGTCCAGCGCCTTGACGATGGCGCTCATGCCGACGGCGCCCGAGCGCGAGCCATAGGTGCCCATGCCGAACTGCACCTTGTCGGTGTCGCCATGGACGATGGCGACCGAGTCGAGCGGCACGCCGAAGCGGCTGGAAACCAGCTGGGCGAAGGTGGTCTCGTGGCCCTGGCCGTGGCTGTGGCTGCCGGTCAAGACCTCGATGGTGCCGACGGGATTGACCCGCACCTCCGCCGATTCCCACAGGCCGACGCCAGCCCCCAGCGACCCGACAGCCTTGGACGGGGCGATGCCGCACGCCTCGATATAGCAGGAGAGGCCGATGCCCCGGAGCCTGCCGCGCCGGGCCGCCTCGGCCTTGCGGGCCGGGAAGCCGGCATAGTCGGCGGCCTTCAGGGCCACATCCATGGAGGCGTCATAGTCGCCAGCGTCGTAGCACATGATGACCGGCGTCTGATGCGGGAAGGAGCGGACGAAATTCTTGCGCCGCAGCTCCACCGGATCGACGCCGAGATCGCGCGCCGCCGTTTCCATCATGCGTTCCACCAGATAGGTGGCCTCCGGCCGGCCGGCGCCGCGATAGGCGTCGACAGGCACGGTGTTGGTATAGACCGCCGTCACCTCGGCCCAGATCGCCGGAATGTCATACTGGCCGGAGAGCAGCGTGGCGTAGAGATAGGTTGGCACCGAGGACGAGAACAGCGACATGTAGGCGCCGAGATTGGCGGTGGTATCGATGCGGAAGCCGGTGATCCGGTTGTCGGCATCGAACGCCATCTCGGCATGGCTGATGTGGTCGCGGCCGTGGGCGTCGGTCAGGAAGGCTTCCGTGCGGTCGGCCACCCATTTCACCGGCCGGCCGGTGCGCTTCGATGCCCACAGGCAGACGATCTCTTCCGGATAGATGTAGATCTTGGAGCCGAAGCCACCGCCCACATCCGGCGCGATGACGCGCAGCTTGTGTTCCGGCGCCACATTGTAGAAGGCCGAGAGCACCAGCCGCGCCACATGCGGGTTCTGGGAGGTGGTCCAGAGGGTGAAGTGCTCCTCCGCCCCGTCATAGACGCCAAGGGCTGCCCGCGGCTCCATGGCGTTGGGGATCAGCCGGTTGTTGGTGATGTCGAGCTTCACCACCTTCTTTGCATTGGCAAAGGCCGCTTCGGTGGCGTCCTTGTTGCCGAGGCCCCAGTGGAAGATGGTGTTTTCCGGCGCCTCCGGGTGCAGCTGCGGCGCGCCGGCATCCCGGGCCCGGGCCGGATCGATGACCGCAGGCAGCTCGTCATATTCCACCTCGACCGCTTCGGCCGCGTCGCGCGCTTCCGCCTTGGTCTCGGCGATGACGACGGCAACGCCCTGACCGACGAAGCGGACGATTTCCGGCTCCAGCGCGTGCCAGGCGCCCATCTTCATCGGGGTGCCGTCGAGGGAGTGGATCATCCAGCCGCAGATGAGATTGCCGATGCGGTCATCCACCAGATCCCGGCCGGTCAGCACGTCGATCACGCCGGGCATGTCGCGGGCGGCCGTGGCGTCGATGGAGACGACGCGGGCATGGGGATGGGGCGAGCGCACGAAGAAGGCGTGGGCCATGCGCGGCACCACGAAATCATCGGTGTAGCGGCCGCGGCCGGTGATGAAGCGCTTGTCTTCCTTGCGCACGACCCGTGCGCCGATGCCTTCGATACCCATGAACGTTCTCCCGCGCGGGGCGGCCTTGAGGCCCGCTGTCCGCGTGCCCGGCGCCCGTCTGATGTCATTGGCGGCCCGGCCGCCGGCGCGGTCGGGGAACAGGGCGAGCCGCGGCAGTCGTGACGCTGCCTTTCCCGGCTCTTCCGGTGTCGACGGGAACGGAGGGCAGCCTTATTCCGCCGCCTGCTTCAGGGCGGCCATGTCGGCCGCACCCGCCTCGATCGCCTTGACGATGTTGTGGTAGCCCGTGCAGCGGCAGATGTTGCCTTCGAGATTCTCGCGGATGGTCGCGGAATCGAGATCGGGGCCGAGCCGGTTCACCATGTCGACGGCGGTCATAATCATGCCCGGGGTGCAGAAGCCGCACTGCAGGCCATGATGTTCGCGGAAGGCAGCCTGCATCGGGTGGAGCTGGTCGCCGCGGGCAAGCCCCTCGATGGTGGTGACCTCGGAGCCGGAGGCCTGCACGGCCAGCGTGGTGCAGGACTTCACGGCCCGGCCGTCCACATGGACCACGCAGGCGCCGCACTGCGAGGTGTCGCAGCCGACATGGGTGCCGGTCAGGTCCAGCTCCTCGCGCAGGAACTGGACGAGCAGCGTCCGGTCCTCCACCTCGCGCCGGACACGGCGGCCATTCACGGTGAGTTCGACATGCGCCATGGCGCTCTTCCTCCCTCGAAGCCCTGTCTTGCGCGCCGTGTGCGGACGGTGCGCCTCGGGTCGTCTGGTCCAGTTCCGTGGCGGGCGGGCCCTCTTGGCCGGGGTCTCTCTCCCGCCGCCGGCCGGCGGCAGGGATCTGCCTCCGGAAGACGGGTCGTTTCCTCGTGCGGCCGGCCGGTC
>JBBSSF010000319.1:0-5073 GCA_038242345.1 Hyphomicrobiales bacterium | reverse complement strand
GTGGTGGACTTGCCGCAGCCATTGGAGCCGAGGAAGCCATAGATCTCGCCGCGCCGGATCGACACGCTGACATGATCGACCGCCGTGAAGGCGCCGAAGGTCTTGGTCAGCCCCTCGGCCACGATCACCGGCTCGCCATCGCCGACGGGGGCCACCGGGACGGGAGCCACGGCCGGCGCCTCCTTCGACGCCGGACGCTCGGGCAGGAAGGCGACGAAGGCGGCATCCAGATCCGTGGTGCCGGTGCGGGCCAGAAGCTCGGCCGGCGGGGCATCGGCGAGGATCCGGCCGGCATTCATCATCGCCACCCGGTCGAAGCGGGCCGCCTCCTCAAGGGTCGAGGTGGCGATGACGAGGGAGAGGTCCGGGTCCTCGGCGCGGAAATCGTCGACCAGCTGCCAGAATTCCCGCCGCGACAGCGGATCGACGCCGGTGGTCGGCTCGTCGAGCAGGATCAGGTCCGGGGCGTGGATGAGGGCGCAGCACAGGCCGAGCTTCTGCTTCATGCCGCCGGAGAGCTTGCCGGCCGGCCGGTCGCGGAAGGGCAGCAGCGCCGTCGCCTTGAGGAGACGCACGATCTCCCCTTCCCGCTCGGCCCTGGGCACGCCGAACAGACGGGCGAAGAACAGCAGATTCTCGCCGACCGACAGGTCGCGGTAGAGGGAGGCGCCGAGGCCCTGGGGCATGAAGGCGATGCGCGGGCTGGCCGCCTCGCGCTCGCGCGCCCGGCCCATGTTGGCGCCCAGCACCGAGAGGGTGCCCCCCTTCTGGAGCCTGCGGGCGCCGGCAATCAGCGACAGCAGCGTCGACTTGCCGACGCCATCCGGGCCGATGACCGCCACCGCCTCGCCCGGCGCCACGGAAAAGGTGACGTCGTCCAGCGCCACCGTCCGGCCGAAGCGGTGGCCGAGATGGGTGGCCGCGACGATCGGCGGACGCGCGGGAGCGGACGCCTGCACCTCATCGGACATCGCCGGTCCTCCCGGCCATCATCACTGAGCCGCCGGCGGAGCGGACGACGGCGGCGATGCAGGCGCCGCCGGGGCCGGAACACCGGATGCGGCCGGGGCCGCAGGGGTCGCCGGGGCCGCCGCCGGAGCGGCCTCGGTGCCGGGCTCGGGCGGAGCCAGCGGAGCTTCCGTCGTCATGTTGGCATAGCGCCGGGTGAGATCGGATTCGAGCCACACCGGCCAGCCCGCATCCGGCAGGAGGCGGACATAGGCGACGCCGGTGACGCCGGTCTTGGCCTGGGCGGAATAGGCCGCCACCAGCTGCTCGGGCAGGCGCACCTTCACCCGATACATCATCTTGTCGCGCTCGGAGCGGGTTTCCACCTGCTTCGGGGTGAACTGGGCCTGGGGCGAAACGAAGCTGACGCGCGCGGGAATGGGCATGTCGGGCACCAGATCCAGTACCACCCGGGCCGGCCCGCCGAGCGGGGCGGCAGCGGCCGCATCGGCCGGCAGATAGATGGTCATGTAGACCCGGCCGAGATCAAGAAGGGTCACCACCTTGCCGCCGGCGGCCAGCACCTCGCCGGGTTCTGCCAGACGGTAGAGCACCCGGCCGGCGCGCGGCGCGATCAGGGTCGCGTCCTCGATCTGGCGGTTCAGCCGGTCGACCTCGCCCTGGGCGGCGGCGATGCCCTGTTCGGCCGCGGCGCGGGCGGCATTGGCGGCGGCCAGCGCCGCCACCGCCTGGTCGCGCTTGTCGCGCGCCGCATCGACGACGGACTGGGAGACATAGCCGCCCTTCAGCAGGCGCTCGGCGCGCTCCAGATCCTTGTCGGCCAGCGACGAGGCGCTGGTCGCCTGGTCGATCTGGGCCAGCGTCTGGCGCCGGGTCTCCTCGGCCTCGCGCAGCTTGGCCTCTGCGGTGCGCAGCTGGGCCTCGGTCTCGCGCACGTCCATGCGGGCGATGACATCGCCGGCGGCCACCATGTCGCCCTCGTCGACGAGGATCTCGGCCACCCGGCCGGCATATTTGGTGGAGACATCCACCTCGTCGGCCTCGATGCGGCCGTTGCCGACCGCAAAGCCCGCCGGCAGCGGATGGGGATCGCGCAGCTTGAAGTACCACCCGCCCGCAGCCAGACCCGCCAGCACGACGACAACAAGCGCGATCAGAACGGAACGCCGCATCTCAGTCCCCCGTCGGCTGTCCCCTGCCAGACCCGTCTTCCGACGGGCGAAGCGGACACCCGGGTCAGCCATTATTGCGCGCAGTGCAGCATGGACACCGGTCCGCTGCAAGGCCGGAGAACTGCGATCCGGCCCCGACCGCCCGGCCGGGGCGGAATCCGTGCGATTCCGGTAGCGCCCGGCGCACTCGGCTTGACCCGGGCGCGTCAATCGCTAGTGTCGCCGCGCGTCCGGCCTCCGCTCTCGTCGAGACGGGGGCCGGCCCCGGTCCTGTCCCGGACGGGCCGGCTCCGGAGCCATCCGGGCTCCGCCGCCCGCGTCCCGCCGGACGTCCGACGATCCATTCCAGAAGAGTGCCGAGACGCCCATGGCGACCCCCACCGGTCCCGATTGCCTTCGCCCCGACCGTTCCTTCCAGGGTCTCATCCTGACCCTGCAGCGGTTCTGGGCCGAGCGCGGCTGCGTGATCCTTCAGCCCTATGACATGGAGGTCGGCGCCGGCACCTTCCACCCGGCCACCACCCTCCGCTCCCTCGGCCCCAAGCCGTGGAAGGCTGCCTATGTGCAGCCCTCGCGCCGCCCCAAGGACGGCCGCTATGGCGAGAACCCGAACCGGTTCCAGCATTATTACCAGTTCCAGGTGATCCTGAAGCCGTCGCCGGAGAATCTCCAGGCGCTCTATCTGGAAAGCCTGGAGGCCATCGGCATCGACCCGAAGCTGCACGACATCCGCTTCGTCGAGGACGACTGGGAGAGCCCGACGCTCGGCGCCTGGGGCCTCGGCTGGGAATGCTGGTGTGACGGGATGGAAGTGTCCCAGTTCACCTATTTCCAGCAGGTCGCCGGCTTCGAGTGTTCGCCGGTCTCGGGCGAGCTGACCTATGGTCTGGAGCGCCTCGCCATGTATCTGCAGGGCGTGGACAATGGCTACGACCTGAATTTCAACGGTCAGGACGGCGACGCCAGGGTCACCTATGGCGATGTCTTCAAGCAGGCCGAAGAGGAATATTCCCGGCACAATTTCGAGTACGCCGACACCGAGATGCTGAAGCGGCATTTCGAGGACGCGGAAAAGGAATGCCGGGCGCTGCTGGCCCGGGGCGCGGCCTCGGAGCCGGGCGGCCGGCATCTCTGCGTGCTGCCGGCCTATGACCAGTGCATCAAGGCCAGCCACCGCTTCAACCTGCTGGATGCCCGCGGCGTGATCTCGGTCACCGAGCGGCAGAGCTATATCCTGCGCGTGCGCGAGCTGGCCAAGGCCTGCGGCGCGGCGTGGCTGGAAACAGCCGCCGGCGGCCGCGACTGATACCGGAGATCCTTGAACGAGGACTCTTTTGGTATGCCGAGGCGGATTCCCCATGTCCCTGGGACATATGAGAAATCCGCTGTCCTTCAGGCGCTAAGGTGCGGTCAGCACCTATGTGCCTGGTCTGATCCGGACGGGCGCTCGGGGGAGAGCGCCCGGCGGACGTCATTCCGGCCGGCCCTGCCGTCATTCGAGGCGGGCCGGCCGCCAACGGCCCGACCGCCCCAATTCCTCCGGGCGGTCCGGCCCGAAAAAGGGGACGGAGGATCATGTACACTGCCATTCAGGTGCCCGGCTTCATTGCCGTGACACTCGCCATTGTCGTGTTCTTCATCGGCGCCGGCATCAATGCCCGCGTGGCGGCGTTCCGGAACTGGAACATTCCGGATGCCGTTACCGGTGGTCTGCTGGCCGCCCTCGTCACCCTCGGGCTGCGCACGGTGCTCGACATCGAGATAAATTTCTCTCTGGATGCACGTGACTTCCTGCTGCTCTACTTCTTCGCGGGCATCGGGCTGAATGCGAAGCTGTCGGATCTGGCTGCCGGCGGCAAGCCCTTCCTGATCCTGCTCGGCCTCACCCTCGTCTATCTCGTGCTGCAGAATGGCGTGGCGCTGGCCGGAGCCTGGGCCCTCGACCTGCCCGACGGCATGGCTGTGCTGCTGGGCTCGGCCGCCCTCATCGGCGGACATGGCACCGTGCTCGCCTGGGCGCCGATCGTCGGCCAGAATTTCGCCCTCACCACCGCGGCCGAAGTCGGCATCGCCTCGGCCACCCTCGGCCTGGTGCTGGCCAGCCTGATCGGCGGCCCGATCGCCCGCACCATCATCCAGCGCGACAGGCTCAATGGCACGCCGCTCGGCGCCGAGCCGGTGATGGGCCTCACCCACGAGCAGCAGAAGGACACCCGTCCCGACATCGACCATATCGGCCTGATGCGGACCATCCTGGTGCTCAATCTGGTGATCCTGATCGCCTATCCGATCCATGCGGCCATCACCGAGGCCGGCATCAAGCTGCCGCTGTTCCTCATCTGCATGCTGACCGCGATCATGATGACCAACATCGTGCCGAAGGTCGCCCCGACGCTGGAATGGCCGACGCGCTCGCGGGCGCTCGCCCTCATCTCCGACCTGTCGCTGAACGTCTTCCTGTGCATGTCGCTGATGAGCATGCAGCTGTGGGCGCTGCAGGGGCTCGGCTCGGCGCTTGCCATCGTGCTCGGCGCGCAGACGCTGGTGGCCGCTGTCTACATCCTGTTCGTGGTCTATCCGCTGATGGGCCGCGACTATGATGCGGCGGTGATCTCGGCCGGCTTCTCGGGCATCGCCCTCGGCGCCACCCCGACGGCGATCGCCAACATGAGCGCGGTCACCAAGGCCCATGGCCCGGCCCCCACGCCGTTCATCATCCTGCCGCTGGTGTCGGCCTTCTTCATCGACATCGCCAATGCCGTCGTCATCACCTTCCTGACGACGCCCTGATCCCCGCCGACAGACGCGCCCGGCCGGTGATACCCGATCACCGGCCGGGCCGCTCCGCCCTGCGACCAGAGGGTGGCCCCGTCATGACCATACATCGCACCCCCGCGCCCCACGCTGGCGCGGATGCATCCGGCGCGCCGGG
>JBBSSF010000318.1:0-5074 GCA_038242345.1 Hyphomicrobiales bacterium | reverse complement strand
GCCGAGATTACCGCGGTCTGCCGGGCGGAAAACCACGGGTTCGCGCGCGATCTCGGCGCCCGTCATACCAAAGATCCCTGAAAGGGACTCTTTGGTATTCCGATGCAGATTTCCCATGCCATTGGTGCATATGGGAAATCTGAAGTTCTTCAGACGCACGGTGCGGTCAGCACTTCGTGCGTCTGGTATCATGTGCATGACTACCGGGAGGGGCCGCCGCGCGGTCAATGGGATGTGGTGATGGACACCGCAGGCACCCTGCCCTGGCAAGCGGCCGAGGGGCTGCTCGCGCCGGGCGGGATGCTTCTGCCGGTGACCGCTTCGCTCGGGACCATGCTCGGCGCGGCGCTTCGCCCGAACCGGCCGAACCGGCGTCGCATCAGCGCGACGACCTCGGCAGACGGGCCGGAGGCGATGCGCCGGCTGCTCGACCTCCACGCGCGCGGGGCCTTGCAGCCGGTGATCGGCGCGACGCTTTCCCTTGACGAGATCGGCAAGGCCCACGCGCTTGCCGGCACCGGACACAAGCGCGGCGCGGTGGTGGTGGTGATCTGATCCGCACCGCGCCGGTCGCATCCGGGCTCAGACCGAAGGTCCTTGAAAAGGACTTTGGTATTCCGATGCAGATTTTCCATGTCCTTGGGGCATATGGAAAATCTGCTGATCTTCAGGCGCTAGAGCATTTTCAAGCGAAGCGGATACTGGTTCGCGTGAAGAAAATGCGTAAAATCAAAAGACTAGAGCGTTTACCGTGAGCCGAAGCGAACGGAAAATGCTCTAGGGTGCGGTCGGCACTTCGTGCGCCGGGTCAGACCCGCCTCCCGCGGACGAGACCGTCCCGAAGGTTGTCGGATGTGCCCCATGAAGAAAGCCCCGCTCTCGCGAACGGGGCTCTCGTCTCATATCAGGTCAGTGCGGGCCGCGGCCCACCCCTGCCCTCACTCCGCCGCGAGGACGGCCACCTTCTCGGCCGCCGCCTTGCGGGCGCCGGCTTCGGCGGCGGCCAGGGCCACCATGTTGATGACGCCGCGCGAGGTCGTCTCCGGGGTCAGGATATAGGCCGGCGCCGCCGCCCCCATCAGGATCGGGCCGACATGCAGCGCCTCGCCCACTTCCTTCAGCAGGGTCATGGCGATGTTGGACGAGTCGAGGGTCGGGAACACCAGAAGGTTCGCCTCGCCCTTCAGCCGCGAGGTCGGCATGGAGCGCTCGCGGATCAGGGCCGACAGCGCCGCGTCGCCCTGCATCTCGCCATCCACCTCCAGATCCGGAGAGGTGCGCCACAGGATCTCCAGGGCCGCCTGCATCTTGGCCGCGGAGGCGCTGTTGCGCGAGCCGAAATTGGAGTGGGACAGCAGCGCCGCCTTGGGCTGGATGCCGAAATGGCGGATCTGATCGGCCGCCAGCCGGGTGATTTCCGCCACTTCCTCCGCCGTCGGGCACTCGTTCACGCCGGTGTCGGCGAGGAAATAGGTGCCCTTCTGCATGATGAGCATGGAGAGGGTGGAGAGACTGCGCACCCCGGGCGCCAGACCGATCACCTGACGGATGTCGCGCAGGTTGCGCTCGAAGCGGCCATCGAGACCGCACAGGAAGGCATCCGCCTCGCCCTTCAGCACCGCCAGCGCACCGATGACGGTGAAGTGGGTGCGCACCACCGTGCGGGCGGCTTCCGGCGTGATGCCGCGCCGGCCGACGCGCGCGAAATAGAGATCGACATAATCCCGGTAGCGCGGATCATCCTGCGGATTGACGACGGCGAAATCCCGGTCGGGACGGATCTTCAGGCCATAGCGCTCGCAGCGCTGGGCAATCACCTTGGGACGGCCGATGAGCACCGGCACCGACAGGCCATCGTCGATGAGCACCTGGGTGGCCCGAAGCGCCCGCTCGTCCTCGCCCTCGCACAGGATGACGCGCCTGGGATTGGCACGCGCCGCCGAGATCACCGGCTTCATCACCAGACCGGTGCGGAAGACGAAGCGGCCGAGGCGCTCGCGATAGGCGTCGAAATCGTCGATCGGCCGGGTGGCGACGCCGGTTTCCATGGCCGCCTTCGCCACCGCCGGCGCGATGCGCAGGATCAGGCGCTGGTCGAAGGGCGTCGGGATCAGATAGGTCGGGCCGAAGGCCTGGGTCACGCCACCATAGGCGCGGGCCGCCACATCCGACGGCTCTTCCTGGGCCAGCGACGCGATGGCTTCCACGGCCGCATGCTTCATCTGCTCGTTGATCGCCGTCGCGCCGACATCCAGCGCCCCGCGGAAGATGTAGGGGAAGCAGATGACGTTGTTGACCTGATTGGGATAGTCGGACCGGCCGGTGCAGATCATGGCATCGGGGCGGACTTCGCGCGCCAGCTCCGGCATGATTTCCGGCGTCGGGTTGGCCAGCGCCAGAATGAACGGATCCGGCGCCATCGCCTTCAGGAATTCCGGCTTCAGCACCCCGCCGACGGAGAGGCCGAGGAAGACGTCGGCCCCTTCCATGATCTCGGCCAGCGTGCGCGCCCCGGTCTCCTGGGCATAGACCGCCTTCCACTGGTCCATCACCTCGGTGCGGCCGCGATAGACGACGCCGGCGATGTCGGACACCCAGATATTCTCGCGCCGCGCACCCAGCGAAACGAGCAGGTTGAGGCAGGCGATCGCCGCAGCCCCGGCGCCGGAGCAGACGATCTTGACGTCGGCGATGTTCTTGCCGCCGAGCTTCAGGCCGTTCTTGACCGCCGCACCGACGATGATGGCGGTGCCATGCTGGTCGTCATGGAACACCGGGATCTTCATCCGGTCGCGCAGCCGGGCCTCGATCTCGAAGCAGTCAGGGCCGCGCACGTCCTCCAGCAGGATGCCGCCGAAGGTCGGCTCCAGCGCCGCCGTGGTTTCCACGAACCGGTCGATGTCGAGGGCGTCCAGCTCGATGTCGAACACGTCGACACCGGCGAACTTCTTGAACAGGACGGCCGGGCCCTCCATCACGGGCTTGGCGGCGAGCGGGCCGATATTGCCGAGGCCGAGCACCGCCGTGCCGTTGGTGACGACGGCAACGAGATTGCCGCGGGCAGTATAGTCGAGCACCTTCTCGGGGTCGGCCTTGATTTCGCGGCAGGGCGCGGCCACGCCCGGCGAATAGGCAAGCGCCAGATCGTGCTGGGTGCCGAGCGGCTTGGTGGCCTGGATCTCCAGCTTCCCCTTGGTCGGATAGCTGTGATAGCGCAGGGCCGACTCGTCCAGATTTTCTTTCTGCGTCTGCACTTCCGTCATCTCTTGCCTGCCTTGCCTCATCCTGCGGGAGACGGCTCTCGGGCCGACCGGCGCACTGCCTGGAGACATCCCGGGCGCTTTCGGCCCCGGGTGTCACACTCCCGGATATGTCATCCCGCCAGCTCTCCGGCTACCATGGCGGGTATGGCGCGGACCTTAGCATGTTCCGTCTGCCGAAGGATGATCGGGATTTGGCCGAAGAACACCTGTTGCCATGCAGCCAATGCAGTGCTGCACTGCAACAATACCAAACGTCCGATACACGAATGCGCCCCGCAACCGACCGTTCACAACGCTCTTTTATCCTCTGGATACATGCCATTGGCGACCCTTCCGGCAAAAATAAAATGCCATTCGCTAATAATGCTCGTCCGGGATGTCCATGGCAGCCATGCGGTGGACGGGAATCCTGTCTGCCCGGGCGGCGAAGTTGCGAACCGACAGTTTGCAAACCGCCCCGTCCGCGCACCCAGCCGCGGCTGCCCGGTGACCACGGGATCCGGCCCGCCCCGGAAACACTGGAGGCCAGCCGGCCTTTCTCCGCGGGGAGAGCATTCCTGCGGCTGAATACTCGGAGGGCATCAAGTCGTTCCGGGGTGCCGGCTGGCGGCATCATACCAAAGATCCTCGAAGAGGACTCTTTGGTATTCCGATGCAGATTTCTCATGTCCTTGGGGCATATGAGAAATCCGCTGTTCTTCAGGCGCGTGGGTGCGGTCAGCACTTCGTGCGCCTGGCATCAGGTGCTGAATCTGTTGTTCCCGGCACGGTGCCGTTGCTTTTACGCTCCGGCTGCGCTCAACTCCAGAAAAAGCCCGGCGTGATCGGTGCCGCGAGGCGGTTCATCCCGTTCCGGCATCTTTCCCGCGACAGAACGGGACGACGGGGCGGGCCACCGGCGGACCGCATCTCCGCGCGACCGGGTGCCAGGGGGGAATGATGACCATCAGTGTTGACGTGACGTCGCCGGCACCAGCCGGCAGCGATCTGCGCCTGACGGATTTCCTGCGCGACGGCGCGGTCAGCCCGGCGGACAACGCCCCCGGCCAGTTCATCGCCGTGGATCCCACCCTGACACTGGGCAGCCCGACCGAGATCATCCTCCAGTCCGCCGCCTCCGATCTCGTCTTCAGCGCGTTCGGGGGCGTGGTCGGTGGCACCATCACCGGCATGGTGATCCGCTCGGTCGCCGACGGCATCACCCGGGCGACCGTCACCGGGCTCTCGATCGATGCCGCCGCCCTCTACACGGCGATGATGGCCGATGATGTCGCCACGCTCGACACCCTCGTCAACGGCGCGGCCGCCTTCAGCTACACCGGCGACACCGGGAATGACGGCTTCCCGGCCGGGCTGTTCGCCGATCATCTCGACGGCGGCGACGGCGACGACCATCTCGCCGGCCGCGAGGGCGCCGACACGCTCGTCGGCACCCTCGGGGCGGACACCCTGGATGGCGGCGACGGCAACGACACCTTCGAGCTCGGCGCCAACACCGCCGCCGTCGTGATTCTCGACAGCGCCGGTCTCGACACCGTGACCTCGTCCATCACCCGCTCGCTGGCGGCCTTCCCGGCCATCGAGACCCTCGTGCTCCTCGGCAGCGCGAACAGTGACGGCACGGGCAACGGGCTTGCCAACACCCTCATCGGCAATTCCGGCGACAACGTCCTCGATGGCGGCGCCGGCACCGACTTCCTCATCGGCGGCGCCGGCAACGATACCTATATCCTTGGTACAGATGCCGATCTGGTCGGCGAGGCCAATGGCGCCAGTGGCGGCATCGACACCATCACCTCCACCATCACCCG
>JBBSSF010000317.1:0-5086 GCA_038242345.1 Hyphomicrobiales bacterium | reverse complement strand
TCGAGCGCGAGATGGCGGCCGAAGGCAAGACCTTCGCCGACGAGGAGACCAGCGAGGAGGCCGCCAAGGCCGACTATGGTCGCATCGCCGAGCGTCGCATCCGTCTGGGCCTCGTGCTGTCGGATCTGGGCGAGAAGAACAACGTCCAGGTCTCCGACGAGGAGCTGCAGCGCGCCCTCTACCAGCGCGTCCGCCAGTTCCCGGGCCAGGAGCGTGAGGTGTTCGAGTTCTATCGCAACAACCAGAACGCCCTCGCCAGCCTGCGCGCCCCGCTCTACGAGGACAAGGTCATCGACCAGATCCTCGGCCTGGTGACGGTCACCGAGACGCCGGTCTCCAGCGACGAGCTGCAGAAGCTCGTCGAGGAGGCCGAGAAGGCCGAGGCGCCGTCAGCCGAGAAGGTCGAGGCCGAGGCCACCGCCTGATCCGGACGGCGGGGAATCTCGCCCCGCCAGCCCGCGGCCACAGTGCCGCAGGGACACCGACAGACCCGCTCCGGATCACCCGGGGCGGGTCTTTTTCTTTGCCGGCGCAAGCGCTTGTGGGCCGCATGGCGGGGCCCCTTCCGGAGCGGCACCGCATGTCCTATATCTTTTGACGAATCCCGCCCCGCGCGCTCCCCCTGTCGACGGGTGGGCCAGACGCGATACCGTCGGCCAGGCCCCAAGGAAAGTCCATGCTGGATCCGCTCCACACCTTCACGAACACGCTGGTGCCCATGGTCGTCGAGCAGACGAACCGTGGCGAGCGCGCCTACGACATCTATTCGCGGCTGCTCAAGGAGCGGATCATCTTCATCACGGGTCCCATCGAAGACCATATGGCGACCCTGGTCTGCGCGCAGCTCCTGTTCCTTGAGGCCGAGAATCCGACCAAGGAAATCGCGATCTACATCAATTCGCCGGGCGGCATCGTGACGTCGGGCCTCGCGATCTACGACACCATCCAGTTCATCCGGCCGGCGGTGTCGACGCTGTGCTTCGGTCAGGCGGCGTCCATGGGGTCGCTGCTGCTGGCGGCCGGCGAGAAGGGCCTGCGCTTCTGCCTGCCGAATGCCCGCATCATGGTGCATCAGCCCTCGGGCGGCTTCCGCGGTCAGGCCTCCGACATCATGCTGCACGCCCAGGAGATCCTGAGCCTGAAGCGGCGGCTGAACGAGATCTACCAGACCCACACCGGTCGCGCCCTCGACGAGATCGAAGCGGCTCTGGAGCGCGACAATTTCATGACCGCCGACATGGCGAAGACGTTCGGCCTGATCGACAACGTGATCACCAGCCGGGCCAGCCTGGAAGCCGGCGTCTGAGGGCGCGCCCGCAAAAGGCCACACTCTGCGCGGACGCTGTCCGTTTCAGGGTGATCCGGGCCGATTCGCGGGAGTGGCGGGCACGGTTGTCACGGTCCGGTCACGGAGCTTGATCTGGCAGGGGCTGCGTGCTTGCATGAGGCAGACGGGGAGGGGCAGGGCGAGTCGCTGGCCATCGCCCGAAAGGCCCAACTCCGGCCGGCCACTTCAAGAGGCACCATCATCTGAAGGAAGGCCGGCCCCGAAATGGCAGGTCTTCCGAGCCGAAAGGTAGGGCGCATGAGCAAGGTCAGCGGCGGCGATACCAAGAACACCCTCTATTGCTCGTTCTGCGGTAAGAGCCAGCACGAAGTCCGCAAGCTCATCGCGGGGCCGACGGTCTTCATCTGCGACGAGTGTGTCGAACTGTGCATGGACATCATCCGCGAGGAGAACAAGTCCTCGCTGGTGAAGTCGCGCGACGGGATCCCGACCCCGTCGGAGATCCGCAAGGTTCTCGACGATTATGTGATCGGTCAGATCCAGGCCAAGAAGGTCCTGTCGGTCGCCGTTCACAATCACTACAAGCGCCTGAGCCACGCCACGAAGAACAACGACGTGGAGCTGGCCAAGTCCAACATCCTGCTGATCGGCCCGACCGGGTGCGGCAAGACCCTGCTGGCGCAGACCCTGGCCCGCATTCTCGACGTGCCGTTCACCATGGCGGACGCCACCACCCTGACGGAAGCCGGCTATGTCGGCGAGGATGTCGAGAACATCATCCTCAAGCTGCTCCAGGCGGCGGATTATAATGTCGAGCGCGCCCAGCGCGGCATTGTCTATATCGACGAGGTCGACAAGATCTCGCGCAAGTCGGACAATCCGTCGATCACCCGGGACGTTTCGGGCGAGGGCGTGCAGCAGGCGCTCCTGAAGATCATGGAAGGCACGGTTGCCAGCGTTCCGCCCCAGGGTGGCCGCAAGCATCCGCAGCAGGAATTCCTTCAGGTCGACACGACCAACATCCTCTTCATCTGCGGCGGCGCGTTTGCCGGGCTGGAGAAGATCATTTCCGATCGTGGCCGCACCACCTCCATCGGCTTCAAGGCCCAGGTGAAACCGCCGGAGGATCGCCGCACCGGCGAGCTCTTCCGCGAGGTCGAGCCGGAGGACCTGCTGAAGTTCGGCCTGATCCCGGAATTTGTCGGCCGTCTGCCGGTGATCGCGACCCTTGAGGATCTCGACGAGCCGGCGCTGGTCAAGATCCTGTCGGAGCCGAAGAACGCCCTGGTGAAGCAGTATCAGCGGCTGTTCGAGATGGAGGGCGTCGAGCTCACCTTCCATCCCGATGCCCTGGGTGCGATCGCCCGCAAGGCCATCGAGCGCAAGACCGGCGCCCGCGGCCTGCGCTCGATCATGGAAGCCATCCTGCTCGACACCATGTACGAGCTGCCCGGCCTGGACGGGGTGCGTGAAGTGGCGATCTCGGCGGAAGTGGTGGAGGGCAAGGCGCGCCCCTACTACATCTATGCCGATCGGGCGCCCACCAGCGCGAACCTGACGACGGCCTGAGATCCGGTCCGCAGCCGGCTCCCGTCTGCGGAGAACCGGTTCCGTGTGATCGAAGAGAAAAAATGCGCGGCAGGGACGAAGTGAGCGTCCCTGCCGCGTTCTTGTCTCCGGCATCCTGTTGCGGTGCAGAAAATCCCGTTGCCGTGCCTCTTGAAGAAGCAGATGCGCGGCGCCACCTTCACCCAGAACAACGCCGGCCGTGCGGTTTCTTCGGGGCTCCTTCGGGAGGCCGGAGAAACCGGCATCTCCGCGCAGGAGCTTCCGGCGTCACCCGGGTCTTCCTGCCGGCGGCCGGTCCCCCAGGTGGCCCGAAACGTGCAGCGTCACTGACGTTCGGGTCGCCGGCGATCAGCGACCAGGGGGGAGGCAACGGGTGCGTTTTCCTCGTCCAAAAGACGGGGTTCCGCAGGTCCCGTGCGGTACCGGAGACTGCTCCGGCAAGCCGCCGGCCTTCTGGTCCGGATCGTCCCGACAGCCACCGGCCCTGCCGCAGACGGGCTCCCCCGTTTCCGTCCGCGGTCACGTCGGAAGAAAGGACTGCCCATGAGCACCGCTGATCCGCGCCCGTCGGGTATGGAGGAAGGCCGGGATGTCTATCCGGTCCTGCCTCTGAGGGACATCGTCGTATTCCCCCACATGATCGTGCCCCTGTTCGTCGGGCGCGAGAAGTCCATCCGCGCGCTCGAAGAGGTGATGCGGGCCGACAAGCAGATCCTGCTTGCCACCCAGAAGAATGCCTCGGATGACGATCCGCAGCCCGAGGCGATCTACGAGATCGGCACGCTGGCCACCGTGCTCCAGCTGCTGAAGCTGCCCGACGGCACCGTCAAGGTGCTGGTCGAGGGCTCCGGCCGCGCCGAGATCAGCCACTATACCGACCGCGCCGACTATTATGAGGCCGAGGCGACGAAGCTCGCCGACGATCCGGGTGACCAGGTCGAGGTCGAGGCGCTGGCGCGCTCGGTGGTGAGCGAGTTCGAGAACTACGTCAAGCTGAACAAGAAGGTCTCGCCGGAAGTCCTTGGTGCCACGAGCCATATCGAGGACTACGCCAAGCTCGCCGATACCATCGCCTCGCATTTGGCGGTGAAGATCTCGGACAAGCAGGGCCTGCTTGCGACCCTGTCCGTCACCGAACGCCTGGAAAAGGTGCTCGGCATGATGGAGGGCGAGATTTCCGTCCTGCAGGTGGAAAAGCGCATCCGCTCGCGCGTCAAGCGCCAGATGGAGAAGACCCAGCGCGAATACTACCTCAACGAGCAGATGAAGGCGATCCAGAAGGAGCTCGGCGACGGCGAGGAAGGCCGCGACGAGGTTGCCGAGCTGGAAGGCCGCATCCACAAGACCAAGCTCTCCAAGGAGGCGCGCGAGAAGGCGCTCGCCGAGCTGAAGAAGCTGAAGCAGATGAGCCCGATGTCGGCCGAGGCGACGGTGGTGCGCAACTACCTCGACTGGCTGCTGGGCATCCCGTGGTCCAAGAAAACCCGGGTGAAGCATGATCTGTCCTTTGCCGAGCACGTGCTCGACGAGGATCATTATGGCCTCGACAAGGTCAAGGAGCGCATTGTCGAATATCTGGCGGTGCAGAGCCGGGCCAACAAGCTGAAGGGCCCGATCCTGTGCCTTGTCGGCCCGCCCGGCGTCGGCAAGACCTCCCTCGGCAAGTCCATCGCCAAGGCGACGGGCCGCGAGTTCGTGCGCATGTCGCTGGGCGGCGTGCGGGACGAGGCGGAAATCCGTGGCCACCGGCGCACCTATATCGGCTCGATGCCCGGCAAGGTCATCCAGTCGATGAAGAAGGCCAAGAAGTCCAACCCGCTCTTCCTGCTCGACGAAATTGACAAGATGGGCATGGACTTCCGTGGTGACCCGTCGGCGGCGCTTCTCGAAGTGCTGGATCCGGAGCAGAACCAGACTTTCATGGATCACTATCTGGAGGTCGAATATGACCTTTCGGACGTGATGTTCGTCTGCACGGCCAACACGCTGAACATCCCGGCGCCGCTGATGGACCGGATGGAGATCATCCGCATCGCCGGCTACACCGAGGACGAGAAGCTCGAGATCGCGCTGAAGCACCTGATCCCGAAGGCGACCCTCGATCACGGCCAGCAGCCGAAGGAGTTCTCGATCTCTGACGCCGCCCTGCGGCTCGACATCCAGCGCTACCCCCGGGAAGCCGGCGTGCGAAATCTGGAACGCGAGCTGAACAACCTCGCCCGCAAGGCG
>JBBSSF010000316.1:0-5095 GCA_038242345.1 Hyphomicrobiales bacterium | reverse complement strand
TGGAAGTGCTCCAGCCCCTCGTCGACGAAGGCGAGGCGCAGCAGGTTCGTCGTGCCGGGGCGGCCGAAGGGGACGCCGGCGATGATGATGATGCGCTGGCCGAGCTTGGCGAAGCCGTCATTCAGCGCCACCCGGCAGGCATCCTCCACCATGTGATCCTGATTGGAGAGGTCGCGGGTGACGACGCAGTGCATGCCCCACGACAGGGCATAGCGGCGCGCCGTGCCGATTTCCGGCGTCAGCACGATCAGCGGCGGGAAGGGCCGCTCGCGGATGGCGCGCAGCGCCGTCAGGCCCGAGGTCGTGTAGCAGACGATGGCCTGAAGGTTCAGCGTCTCGGCGATCTGGCGGGCGGCGGCGGAAATCGCGTCGGCGCCGGTGGCCTCGGGCTCGGAGCGCTGCGACGAGATGATCTGCCGCCAGATGGTGTCGGCCTCGAACTCCTCGGCGATGCGGTTCATGGTCGAGACCGCTTCCACCGGATAGGCACCGGCGGCCGATTCCGCCGACAGCATCACCGCGTCGGCGCCTTCCACCACGGCGTTGGCGACGTCCGACACCTCGGCGCGGGTCGGCACCGGCGACGAGATCATCGACTCCAGCATCTGGGTGGCGACCACCACGGGCTTGCCGGCCCGGCGCGCCAGACGGGTGAGCCGCTTCTGGATGCCCGGCACCTGCTCCAGCGGCATTTCCACGCCGAGATCGCCGCGCGCCACCATCAGCGCGTCGGAGAGATCGAGGATTTCCTCGATGCGCTCGACGGCCTGGGGCTTCTCGATCTTGGACATCACGCCGACGCGGCCGCGGGAGATCTTCTTGACCTCGGCGACATCATCCGGACGCTGCACGAAGGACAGCGCGATCCAGTCGACGCCGACTTCCAGCGCCGCATCGAGATCGGCGCGGTCCTTGTCGGTGAGCGCGCCGATCGGGATCTCGGTGTCGGGAACGCTGACGCCCTTGCGGTTGGACAGCTTGCCGGCCACCGCCACCCGGCAGGTGACCTTGCCCGGCGCGACGGAGATCGCCGTCAGCGACACCTTGCCATCATCCAGCAGCAGCCGGTGGCCGGGCTCCAGCGAGGACAGGATTTCCGGATGGGGCAGATGCACCCGGTTGACGTCGCCGGGAGCGGGATCATCGTCGAGGACGAAGATCGCGTCCTGCTCCAGCATCACCGGACCATTGGCGAAGGTTCCCACCCGGAGCTTCGGCCCCTGCAGATCGGCAAGGATGCCGATGGGCCGGCCGACGCGCTCCTCGACCAGGCGGATGCGGCCGACAAGGGTGGCAAGCAGCTCGTGGCTGGTGTGGCTCATGTTGATGCGGAACACGTCCGCACCGGCCAGGAACAGCTTCTCGATCATGTCCTCGTCGGAAGACGAGGGGCCGAGGGTCGCAAGAACTTTGGTCCGGCGTGTCCGCCTCATCGCCCACCTGTCCGGGTCTGGGTCTGCTCGGTGAGCTGGACCGTCCAGCTCTGCTGCTCGCCCGTATCGATCTCGACGAACCCGGTGCGCTCGAACCCGCGCGCGAAACAGTCCTCGATCCCGTGGATCGTGAACTCCTTCTCCCGGGTGCACATGTATGCGGATCCGCCCCATTCGCCGCCGGCCTGATAATCGACGGCGTAGAGATAATAATATCGTGCGCTGAGCGGGCCGGTCAGGACCACTTCGCAGCCATTGGCCGGAAGGTTCCACCACCCTTCGCTCACCCAGCCGGAGGTCGGATCCCGGTAACCGAGCGCGACACCCACCTGGGCACTGGTCTTGTTGCAGAGGCGCAGCTCGGCCGCGGCAGGAGTGACGCTCGCGCCCCAGGCGAGCATCACCAGACTGACCGATGCGCAAACGGAAAGCAGCGATGCGCGCCCATGCAACGGACCAGCCCCCCGGTCCGGCGACGGTGTGCCCGCTCTCCCGATCCGGATGACGACGGGTCCCGGAATCAGCCTGGACGGTTCGATGCCATCCTTAACCTGTCCGTCCCTCGTCATCGCGTCGCCCGATCAACGGATGAGCCTGTGATGATGTTCGCTTGAAACACGCGGACCTGTCAATGCAATCGCCGGAACGGAAAGGCCGGCATCGGCGAGGATGCAGGCAGTGCTCCGGAAGTGGGGTGACGGGAATGGCTCGGCGGAACCGGGAGGCGCTGTCAGCGCCCGCGATGCGCCGGCCGAACCGGCTCAGGGAAGGTGATGAATAAGACCAATTTCGGGCCGGCGTCTTCCCCGGCCCGCGCATGTCAGACCAGACGCACGACGTGCCGAGCGCACCCATGCGCCTGAAAGGCAGCGGATTTCTCATCTGCTCCAAGGACATGAGAAATCCGCATCGGAAGACCAAAGAGTCCCTTTCAAGGATCCTTGGTATCGGCCGCCCGGAGGGCCGTTGGGGCGGATCGTCACGCCGCCGCGGCCTCCCCGGCGACCGGCCGGGCAACGAACACGCCGGCCAGAATTGCAGCGCCGCCAATCATCTGCGGCAGGGTGACGGGTTCCCCCAGCACCGCCCAGCCGAGGAAGGCCGCCGCCACCGCCTCCAGGAAGATGACCAGCGACGAGAAGGCCGCCGGCAGCATGCCGAGCGCGACCGCCAGCAGCCCCTGCCCGCCCACCTGCGAGACCAGCGCCAGCGCCGCCAGCGCCCACAGCCCGTCGAGGCTCTCCGGCCGGAAGCTCTCGCCGGCCACCAGCACGACCACGAACAGGGCCGCCGTCGTCACCATCGTGGAGCGCGCCATGACGAGGCCGGCCGGGCGGCCATCGCGCCGCGCCGCCTTGATGGTCAGGAAATAGGCCGCGAAGAAGAAGGAGGTGATGAGGCCCCACAGGTCCCCCATCATGCCGCCGGCCGCCATGTGCCAGCTGCCGCCGACCAGGGCAATGCCGCCCAGCAGGCACAGCACCAGCCCCGCAACCGTGCGCCGGCCGACATGCTCGCCAAGCACCGCCCCCGAGGCGATGACGATCCACACCGGCGCCAGCGTCGCCAGCAGCGTCGCGTTGGTGATGGAGGTGCCCTTCACCGCCAGATGCCAGCAGAACAGGTCACCGGCGAACAGCAGCCCGGCACCGATCTCCGCCTTCGACCAGCCGGGGGCCGGCCCGGTGCCGCCCCGGGCGCCGATGGCCCAGGCCCACAGGATGGGCAGCGACAGCGCCACGCGCCAGAAGGCGCTGGCGAAGGGGCCGGTCTCGGCCAGCCGCACGAAGATGCCGGATGCCCCCATGGCGCCGGCCGACAGCAGCAGGATGCCGAGGCCAAGAGCCACCCGGGGCGACAGCGGCGGCTCGGAGGACAGCGGCGCGGCGGTGCTCACCGGACGCCTCCCGGCCGGCCGGGCACGGAAACGGACGAACACTCAACGACTGGCGACATCGACGGGATCCGGCGCGGACGGGACAGGGGGGCGGGGCGCGCACGTCCGGGCGCGGCGGCCCTCAACCGGACGGCAAAGGAAGATGACGACCGGTGTCCGTCCTTCCTATGGCGAAGCGATGACGGCGTCACTATATTTTCCCGATGCTCCGGCTCTCCCGCCGTCCCCGTCCGCCCGCGCCGGCGGGGGGCGTGGCGGGCCGGCTCCATCCGGCGTCCCGCTCCCCCGCGAGCCGGGGCCGCCGCCCCCTTGAATCGCGATCCGCACAGCGTACCGGTGACTCCCATGCCCTCCCCGTCCGCCTCCCCCGCCGCGTCCCGGGGTCCGGTGGAACAGCTGCCCGGCGACCCGGCCACCGGCATCCTCCTCATCTGCGACCACGCCTCGAACCGGATCCCCCGGCCCTATGGCAGCCTTGGCCTGCCGCCATCGGAGCTCCAGCGCCACATCGCCGTGGACATCGGCGCCGGACCGCTGACCCGGGCGCTCGCCCACCGGCTGCGGGCCCCGGCCCTGCTCTCCACCTTCTCGCGGCTGCTGATCGACCCCAACCGCGGCGAGGATGATCCGACCCTCGTGATGCGCCTGTCCGATGGCGCCATCATTCCCGGCAACCATCCGCTCTCCGCGACGGAGCGGCAGAAGCGCATCCACGACTTCCACCGCCCCTATCAGGACGCCATCGACGCGGCCATCCTGACCGCCGCCGAGCACGACCAGACGCCGGTCATCGTCTCGATCCATTCCTACACGCCGGTGTGGCGCGGCGTACCGCGGCCCTGGCAGGCGGGCATCCTGTGGGACAAGGATCCGCGTCTCGCCCGCGCCATCATCGACGGGCTGTCACGCGATCCGGCCCTCGTCGTCGGCGACAACGAGCCCTATGACGGCGCGCTGAAGAACGACACCCTGTACCGGCACGGCACCCGGCGCGGCATCGCCCACGCCATCATCGAGGTGCGTCAGGACCTGATCGGCGACGAGGCGGGCGTGACCGAATGGGCCGACCGGCTCGCCCCGATCCTGAAGGCCGCCGCCGCCGACCCGGAGATCCGCGCCATCCGCCATTTCGGCTCGCGCACCGGCCCTGTCGACGCCATCTGATACCAGGCGCACGAAGTGCTGACCGCACCCACGCGCCTGAAGATCAGCAGATTTCCGATATGCCCCAAGGACATGGGAAGTCTGCACGGAATACCAAGGGCTCCTTTTCAAGGAGCTTTGGTATGATCCCATCCCGGAGCACCGCCCATGACCGAGATCGACGCCCGCACCCGCACCGAACTGGAGGCCGCCGCCTTCCGCCGGCTGGTGCAGCACCTCAGCGCGCGCACCGACGTGCAGAACATCGACCTGATGAACCTCGCCGGTTTCTGCCGGAACTGCCTCTCCAACTGGTATCTGGACGCGGCGAAGGACGCCGGCGTGCCGCTGACCAGGGACGAGAGCCGCGAGATCATCTACGGCATGCCCTATGAGGAGTGGAAGGCGCGCTACCAGACCGAGGCGACGCCCGCCCAGAAGGACGCCTTCGCGAGCGCAAAGCCCGGGCATTGATGCAAAGATCCTCGAAGAGGATGCTTTGTGGCATCCCGATGCGGATTTCTCATACCAAAGATCCTTGAAAAGGACTCTTTGGTATCCCGCTGCAGATTTTCCATGCCATTGGGGCATATGGAAAATCTGCTGATCTTCAGGCGCTAAG
>JBBSSF010000315.1:0-5096 GCA_038242345.1 Hyphomicrobiales bacterium | reverse complement strand
TGACTTCTTCCTCGTCGAACATGTCTCTGCGGACCGGCTGATCCTCACCGAACGGGACCGGCATCTGGACGTCATGATCTGCCTGTCGAAGGAAGAGGATCTCCTCAGCCTGACGGCCTCGGTCGTCACCCACAACACCTTCGGGCGCCTCTACATGCTGCCCGTCGGCCCGGCGCACCGGCTGATCGTCCACACCTATCTCCTGCGGCTGAAACGAAAGCTGGCAGACCGCACCGCGTAGTCCTCACCCCTCCGTCGCCCGGAGGATCGCCGCCCAGTCCTGCTGCCCGCCGAGCACACGCACGATGGCAACATGATCTTGGCCGATCGCGTAGACGATCAGGTGCCGCTCATGCGGATGGATGCGCACGGGCGGCGTGAAGACCGGATAGTCCGGCGCCAGCGTCGGCAGGGCCGCGATCATCTCGAACACCTGAACGAGGTCGTCGAGATAGCGGTCCGCCCGGGCGGCCGACCAGGTGTCTGCCGAATAGCGCCAGATGTCTTCGAGATCCGCGACGGCACGCGGCGTGAGGCGATAGGTCATTGTTCACCGCCCGCCCGGCTGCTCCCGCATCCTTCTCTTGAATCCCGCAACGTCAAAGGCTTCCGGAGCGCCGCATTCGACGCCCTCCGTGATAGCCGTCTGCTGGGCGCCAATGGCCTCCCGGCGTTCCTGATCCCGGCGGATCAGGTCGCGGATATAGTCACTGGCATTGCCATACCGCCCGCCCTCGACCTGACCTTCGACCCAGGCCTTCATCGCGTCCGGAAGCGAGACATTCATGGTCGCCATGGGCACCTCCTGATGGCCACAGCATAGGCCATTTCTGTGCTCCTTGATGACAATCTTTGCCAAAGCCCCTTCCCGCCCGTCGCCCCGCAGTGCAAGCGGGCTGCCCCAGACCGAGGCAGCCCGCTTTTTCCTTATTCCGTCGGCTGGATGACGCCGAAGGCCGGATGGTGGATCAGTTCCCCCGCGGGCTCCGAACCGTCAAAGGGCAGCGCCTGGACGACCTCGGGCGGACAGCCGGTGACCTTCAGCCCCGGGAAGGTCCGGAAGCCGAACCGGCCATAGTAGCCGGGGTCGCCCACCAGCGCCGCTCCGCGGCAAGTCGCCCGCAGGCGGCGGAGGGCCTCCGCCATCAGGGCCGAGCCGATGCCCTGCCCGTGGCGGACGGGGGCGACGGCCAGCGGGCCGATGATGCCCCAGCCCGCCTGTCGGCCCGCCCGGCCGGGGGAAGCGGCGAGGTAGCCGACCACCTCGCCCTGATCCTCGGCGACCAGCGACAGCAGAAAGCCCGCGTCTGCCCGCAGCCGCTCGACGATAGCAGCCTCGGTGCCGGTCGCCTGAGGCAGCAGGCGCATGGCTTCGGTGACAACCCGGGCGATCGCGTCGATGTCGCCCGGGGTTTCGGTGCGGATCTGCATGTCAGGCTCCCTGATTGTCGAGCTGGGCGCGCACGGCAAGGCGGCCGCGCCGGGAGATGCGGTAGGGGCTGCCGGAGCGGGATTCGATCAGCCGTCGGCGCCGCAGCCGGGTGAAGACGGGCAGCGTGAAACCGGCCAGGATCATCCCCTCGCGGGTGACACAGGTCACCGAGAGGATCCTGGAGCCGTCGTCGTGGTCGTGGAGAATGCAGCCACCAAGGGCCAGAACGTGCAGCGCACGCTGTTCGGACCGGGAGATGTTCATGAACGTCTCGCATGACAGACGTGAAAATACACCGCGTGTTCAAGACACACGGCGACTTTTGCTTTTCACGTGGCTCTCCGGGCTTCAGAGAGCCGTGTCACACAAGCTCTGACATCCAGTCCTCACTGTCCGGGCCGCATACGGGGTGGCCGCCCGGACCTCGAATCTAGGTGCGCGCTCCGCCGGGAACAACCCCCGTAGAATGCCGCCCCGCCCCGGCGACGTGTCCCCGCGCGTGCCGACGCCACCGCTGACAGGTTGCGCTCCCCCATCCCGAGGGGATACCCACACGGGCGATATAAACTGGAGGGATACCCCATGGCCGACGACACTGACGACTATGTCTATGACGAGGTGACCGGCGAGTGGCGGCCGGCATCCGAGGTGGCGGCCGAGAAGGCGGCAGCCAACGCCGTGCGCGACAGCGCCGGCAATGAACTCGCCAACGGCGATTCCGTCGTGCTCATCAAGGACCTGAAGGTGAAGGGGGCCGGCCAGACCCTGAAGCAGGGCACCGTCATCAGGTCGATCAAGCTCACCGACAATCCGGAAGAGATCGACTGCCGCCACGAGAGCATCAAGGGCCTCGTGCTGCGCACCGAGTTCGTGCGCAAGCGCTGATCCCGGCAGCCCTCATCCGGGGCGGGCGCTCCACCGGCGGCCCGCCCGCTCCACGTCCGCCCCGGCGCGCCCCCGCGGGCAGCCCCGACCGATACCGACAGCGCAGCCCGCCCTCTCCGGCCCCTCGGCGGACAGCGCCGCCTGCCCCGGCCCCTGATACCAAAGATCCTCGAAGAGGACTCTTTGGTATTCCGATGCAGATTTCTCATGCCATTGGGGCATATGAGAAATCTGCTGCCCTTCAGGCGCTAGGGTGCGGTCAGCACTTCGTGCGCCCGGTATGACGCCGCCGCGGCAGCGCGGGCCCCGCCCTGGCCGGCGCGCACCCGATCGGCGCAGCTCGGTGATTCGCCCGTTTCCGGCCCCGACAACCCGTCTCGCCGCAGGGTAGACAAAGGCACGGATCCCCTGCCCGCGAGCCGCCATCGGGCGCAACCGGGACGCGGACAAGACCTTGAAACCTCAAGGCGTATACATTCCTGTCGCACCCGTCGGCACTTTCGCCACAATGTGAGTGACGGAATTGCGACTGCAACCGGGCGCGGAGAATGCGGCCCCGGACATTCAATCAGAGACCCGACAGCGACATGACAGGTTGCGCCGTCATTTCTATCGGCAATCGGGGTGACGGCGGATTTTCTCCGGGTCTGGAAACAAGAAGTAACAAGATGGGAGTTTGCAGCATGCCGAACAGCAAGAAGGCGCCAAATGCCGATGACATTGCCATCGGTCAGCGGGTGCGCACGATCAGGACATCTCTGGGTCTCAGCCAGGAAAAGCTCGGCGAGGCACTGGGGATCACGTTCCAGCAGGTGCAGAAATATGAAAAGGGCACGAACCGGATCTCCGGATCACGGCTGATGGCGATTGCCGCCTGCCTTGGTGTCAGCGTCGGCGCGATCGTCGGCGAGGACGGGCGCGAACAGGGCGGTCCGACGGTGGCCGATCCCGACACCGCCCAGGTGGTCCGCCTCATGCCGAAGCTGACCGCCGAGGAGCGCGGCAAGGTGGTGAAGATCGTGCGGGCCTTCCTGTCCTGACCGGTCACCGACCGGGCCCCGGAAGAGGATCCGCGGACAGGCAGGCTTCGAGCGACGTGGCGCCCCCCACCGCCGGCGCTGGCCCACCTTCATCCCCCCGCGCGTTCCGGACACCGGCCCGCTCCGGTCCCAGCAAGATGGCCTCCGGGAGCTGATCCCGACGGCCTCCCGAAGGCCGAAAACATGAAGCGCCTCCCCGATGTCTCGGGAAGGCGCTTTTTTCGTCCGGGTGGACGGATAGGATCAGGCGCTGAACTGGTCGTAGGCGCGCAGCGCGTCGGCGGCATACATCAGCGCCGGGCCGCCGCCCATGTAGACGCACATCGCCAGCACTTCGGCGAGTTCGGCCCGCGTCGCGCCGAGATCCTTCAGGGCCTTGACGTGGAAGCCGATGCAGCCATCGCAGCGCTGGGTCACGCCGATGCCGAGGGCGATGAATTCCTTGGTCTTCTTGTCGAGGGCGCCGTTTGCCGAGGCCGCCTTGGCAAGCGCATAGAAACCGGCCATCGCGTCCGGCGTCTCCTTGCGCATCTCGGACGTATAGCGCGAGATGTCGGCGATGACTTCCTTGTAGTCCTTGCTCATCGAAGCCCTCTGAGGAAACCCTCGAAAATTCGAATGTTTCTTCCTATGGCGCCGCAGCCACCGGTGTCAATCGGCGGCGGGGGCGGGGCGAATACGGATGGACGCCTGCGCGGTTTCAAGCGGGGCACCGAGCCCGCGCCCCGCCGGCACCCGCGACCTCGGACAGCCCCCCGCAACCGGAGCGGACGATGGGCACCCCAAGCGAACGCACGGCCACCCCGTCCGTCCGGACCGCAGCGAGTCCCGCAATGCATTGAGTCATCGGGAAAAGATCGGAGAATTGGTGGGCCGGCATCCACCATCATAGCGTCGCGCACCGTCGGGACGCGTCGCGTTGGGGCTGATACATCAATGCCTTGACCAATCCGGTGTGTCGGCACCCGTTGCCTTCCGTCGCCTCCAATGGCACCTTCATGTGGGGGCGGGATGATGGGTGTGAAATGCCGAGGCTGGTGGAGGAACTCTCCGCCCTCGAGGTGAAGCGGCTGCGGCACCCAGGGGGCACCACGAACAAGCTGGTCTTCGTGGGCGGCGTTCCCGGGCTCGCCTTGCAGCTCCTCCCCGGCGGTGGCCGGACCTGGATCCTGCGCACGTCCGTGGGCGGCAAGCGGCGCGACATCGGCTTGGGAGGGTTTCCCGAGATCACCCTGACCGTTGCCCGGGACAGGGCGCGCGCAGCCCGGGATTCGATCCGCAACGGGGTGGATCCCATCGAGGAGCGCAAGGCCGCACGCGCCGCGCTGGTGGCGTCCCGTCATCGCGGCCTTCTCTTCAGGGATGCGGTCAACACCTACCTGGACAGCAAGCTCACCGAGTTCCGCAACGACAAGCACCGCTACCAGTGGCGGGCGACCCTCGACATGTTCGCCTGCCCGACGCTCGGGGAAATGACCGTCGCCAGCATCCAGACTTCAGACGTGCTTGCCGTGCTGACGCCGCTCTGGCTGACGAAGACCGAGACCGCGACCCGTCTGCGGGGGCGAATCGAGGCGGTGCTGAATTGGGCTTCCGTGGCCGGCCATCGCTCGGGGGACAATCCCGCCCGGTGGCGGGGCAATCTGGACATGCTGCTGCCCAAGCCCGGCAAGGTGGCGAAGGTGGTGCACCAGCCCGCCGTCGCCCTGCCCGACGCACCGGCATGGTTCGCAGACCTG
>JBBSSF010000314.1:0-5099 GCA_038242345.1 Hyphomicrobiales bacterium | reverse complement strand
CACCGCATCTTCGAGGACCAGCACGCCATCGTCGACGCTTGCGCCAAGGCCTGGAACGACCTCAAGGCCGAAGCCGGGCGCATCGCCTCACTGACCGATTACGCCTACATCCGAAAGGTCAGGATCTGACGGAACTGGTATTATAGGTGCAGTGGCCGGCGCTGCCGGACGCGCCATTGGAGATCTCTGGGAAGGGAAGCTCAGTTCATTCGAAGACTACGCGAAGTCAACTGCCGAGGGAGCTCTTGTCGGCGCGGCAGTCGGCTCGGGCGGCGCGGCCCTCGGGGCGGCGGTGGGAGGAGCAATTGCCGTCGGTGGTGCTTTAGTCGAAGGACGAGTCCCCACTCCCGGAGAGGTTATTGCCGGTGCAGCAGGCGGGGCTCTCGCGGGCATTGGCCTTCCAATCGGAGGGAAAGCCGTTGCCGCCGGTGCAAAAGGCGCTGTGGCCGGCGCGGCATTGAAGGGTGAGGTTGCCCAAGTTGCGAATGGCGCGACAAGTGCGAAGCAAGCGGCCGATCTATCAAAACATCTTCGCTACTCCGAAAAATATGGCAAGGCTGGAATCAAGGAGCTTGAGGACGGCCGCGTTCGCTATTCCGGCGACGTAAAGCCGCCAAATACGCCCGGAGAGATGGCCGGCCGTCGATATGTCCACGAGTACGACCCCGCAACAGGTAGGTCTCGAGGTTGGCACGAGACTGTTGATCAATATGGCAATGTTCGTCAGGTGCGACCGGAGTTGAATAATGGAAACAAAACTCATTATATGTTCGATCAAAATGGCAATTATATCGGGAGTTGGTAGGTGGAAATCGATTTAAAGACCGTGTATCGCGTGTTCGGCGATGTGTTGGATGGGCGGATGACAAGAGAAGCTGCTGATCGCTGGGCCTATGGACTGTTGCAGCAGTTTGAGGCCGGTTCTCTGACGTACTCTCCCGCAGCCGATGAGAAGCGCATCTGGGATGGTATCATGTATATTTACGGAATAGATATTATGGAATCTCCTGGCAAATATCTTCATTCTAACGAAAATATACGTAAAGCTATGGATGATATGCTAAATTCTAATTTAGAATAGGATTCATCCCGAAGCAAAAGCGCGCTTCAATGTCGTTTCCGGAGGGGTGCAAGCATAACTCGAGACTTGATGATTTATGGGGTATGATTTCTCTTCGGGCCATCTCATGACGTTCATCTTCACGAATGCCGGGCACCCGCCCCGAGGCTAACGGTGTGCGCTCGGCGGGATCTTCTGCATCGCCCGCACCGTCTCGGCCTCACCGCCCCGCCCGAACCGCGTCCAGCGGCGGCAGCCCACGCCCGCGGGCGCGGGGAGCCGGTGCCACGGTGGGCGCCGCCGATCCGCTCGCTTCCCACCCCTCGGCGAGCCGCTTGCGGGCGAGCTCCTGAGCGTAGCGGGCCATGGCGTCCCGGCCGGCGTTGCGGACCTCGGGCGGGAAGGCATTGCGGCCGAGGAGGTCCTGCCAGGCGGCGCGATAGGCCTCTTCGAGCCGGGCATCCTCGGCATGGTTCCGGTTGCCGCGGGTGCGGGCGGCCGTCGGATCCACAGGCTTGCGCGGCATGGGCGGAACGGACTGGGTGTTCCCGCGCGGACGACCGCCGGCGAAAGGGGAGGACGAGGACGGCGCCGGCTGGATGGTCTCCAGCGGCGGCAGACCGCGCTCTTCTCCGGAGGCCGATGCCGCCGGCTCCGGCCGGCGCAGCACATTCGGGGCCGGCTGGGCGGCGGTGCCCGGGAACGGCGGCAGTCCTCGGCCTTGCCGGGCGCCGGAGCGGATGGCGAACAGATCCTCCATCGCACGCTTGACCTTCTCCGGTCCGGAGAGGGCCGCGAACTGCATGTCCGTCCGCTCCAGGTCGGCTACCCGCTTGCGGATCAGCTCCTCTTCCGGATCCGGCAGCCCCTTCCGCTTCGCCTCGGCCTTCGCCTGCTCCAGAAGGATCTGGTTGCCGAGCTTGTAGTTCTCCTCCGCCATCGTCTGCTTCATGCCCACGGCGGCATCGAGCTGGCGGGTATTGTGCTCGAAGACAGCTTCCGGCCTCACGATCGCCAGCACGGTCTGCTGGAATTCGCCCATGTCGGTGATGTCGCGACTGACGGCCTGACCGGTCTGGCGGTCCTTGTAGTCGATGCGGATCCCCTGGGGGTTGCCATCCCCGTCGGTGATGGGGGAGATCTTCCCGTCGATATTCGACAGGTCCATGTAGCCGGGATTGCGGAACAGGGAATTCAGATGGCGGTTGGCGCCGCCCCAGTCGCCGAGCTGCATCGCCCCATAGAGCCGGTAGACATCCTGCATGCCGGCCTGGACATATTCGTTCTGCGCCCATTTGCCATAGGCCGAGGCCTTCTCAGGATCACCAGACTTCAGATAGGCGTCCTGGATCTGAGGGACGCCATACTTGGTGTAGAACTGCAGGGCGTCGGGCACGGCGCTTTCGGCCGCAGCCTCGGCCTCCTGCCGCGTCTTGAAGGTCTGACCGTTGAAGGTGAACTGGGGCCCACTCGCGGCCTGAGGCGCCTCCTGAACCGAGGCCTTCGCCTTGCCGACGGCATCCTGATAGGCACCGATCGAGCGCTCATAGCCAGCCGTTGCCGCATCCCGCAGCGACTGAGTATCCTGATAGCCCTGAAGCCGCTGCTGGCGCTCTGCGGCCTTCACCGGCGCCTCGGCGGCGCGGTCCTCGGCTGACCATCGGTGCTCATCGCCCTTGATCATCCTGTTGAAGTCGCCGATCGACTTCGTGTGCTGGAACTGGTCAACATCAAGCTGGTAGTTCCGATCACTGGCCTCCTTGTCCTGTGCCATCCTGGTCTCGGCCATGTCGAGGCGACGATCCTCACGCGCATCGCTCTTGGCCTGCCGGTCCCAGTCATTGCGCACATTGGCGCCCTTCACGAAGCCGTCGAGGAAGGAGCCGATGCCGATCCCGAAGTTGGCCATGATCGCAAAACCTTTGATGCCGGGGGCACCGCTCGGGTGCCAGAAATGAATTCGGCCCCTCCGGGGAGGAGGAGCCGATGAACGGGTGTCACTTGCGGGAGGCGGATTTTCCGGGGCCCGGGTAGGCCCCGATGCCGCGCCCGGCTTTGAGCCTGTCGACCTCTCCGGCGAGCTCCTTGACGGCGCCCATGGTCACGCCGATGGCATCCACCACATTGATGCTTTTGCCGTCGCCGAGGCCCGTGGCCTTCTGGAAGTCCTGGGCATAGGGGCCGATGTGCCGCTCGGTATCGCCGGGAACGGCGCCGGGTTTGTATCGCCAGGACTCGAAGGGCGGCAGGCTCTTCACCGCGCCGAGAGACTTGCCATCGGCCGGCGCCTTGTCGGTCTTGGCGCCCTTGTCGGACTTCATGAGGTAGTTGCCGAGGGCCAGACCCGCGACGCTGCCGAGGCCGCTCATCAGGCTGCCGGTCGCCTGCTGGTTGGCATTATAGGCGTCGAGCTGGTTCTGGTACTGCTGGTTCAGGAGCTGACCCTGCTGGCCGTAGCCGGCCATGGCTGCGCTGGTGCCGGACGACATGGCGCCGTTGGAGAGCTGCATGGAGGCGGCCGGGTTCACGGCCAGACCAGAGCCCATGTTGACGGCGTTGGCCTGCATGGCCGTCGCCTCGTTGCGCGCCTGGGAGCGAGCGTTGTTCTCGGCACCGGCGGCCGCCAGCCCGGTGGCAAGCGCGGTGGTGCGGCTCTGGCCGGCAAAGCGCCCGGACGCCGGGTTCACGCCCATGGCCGCCATCTGGCGCTGGTTCTGCTGCTGAGCCGCCGCCGCATTGGACATCACGTCGGCCTTGGCCTCGGAGGCCACCTGCGCCTGACGCCCCGCGCTGTCCCAGCCCTGCGCCTTCTCGATATAGGCATCCTGAAGCGGGATGAACCGCGACTGGTAGCGCTCGCGATCCTCGGCCGCCCACGCATTGGTGATCGCGGCCTGCCCCTTGAAGAAGTCGAGCGCATCCGCCCCGGTCTGGGCCGACATCTTCGCTGCCTCTCCGATCTGCGGATCGGGCGACGGCGCGGACGATCCCTTACCCATGGCGCGCACCCTCCTGCATGAAGGTCTCCAGGCTCTCGGCCGAGACCAGCCAGCGGGCACCGATCTTGCGCCCCTTCAGCGTCCCGGCCTTGAGGGCCCGCTTGATGGCCGCATCGGTCACGCCGAGAGCGCTGGCGGCATCCCCGACATTATAGGCGAGCCGCTTGAGCGGGAGCGTCTTCACAGTCATGTCATCCTCTCTCAAAACAGGATCCCCACGCCGGCGGCTCATTCAAGAGCAATCGGCGGGAGGGAGTTTTGATCCTCGTTCAGATGAATAGAGAATGGAGCAGAACATTTATGCCGTCAATATACGACTGACGGATACATTACAGCGCTTGTCGAGCGATAATTTGCACTCCGGACACTTACGAACGCAGACGGACAAGGACGGATCAGTCTGGAATATGGCGGGTGCGATAGGCTGACTCATGTGTGCGGACGCCACCGACCAAAGAAGCCTGAAGGAGGAGAGGCGATCGAAAGGGCAAAAAATATCCGGCCACACAGTGGCGGACGCCTTGAAGCTGCCCGACCCATAAATATTATAGGTGCATGAGCGACGTCACGCCCCTGTTCACCCCCGAGTTTGCCCTGAGGGCAATTCGCGACATCGCATCCGGAAACGGTGAGGTGGTCCTCATCCCGCATGCGAAAGGGCGCGGCAGGCAGAGGGACGTCAATTATCGGCAGGTCGTGGAATGTCTCAGAAAGGGGACACTCTCCGAAGGCCCTTATCAAACGTCAAAGGGACAGTGGAGATGCAACGTCTTTCGACACATGGCTGGCGAGCAAATGACGTGTGTCGTTGAATTCGATCTGCCGAGAAGGTTGATAATTGTCACAGTTTTCAGGTGAACCAATGTCCTACCAATACAAGAATTCAGGACTGGACAATGTTTACCTCGTCAATGGATATAAAATCCATCACACCGAGTACGGGGAAGGCATTTCCATCGAGAATGTGGATGATCTCCACAAGGCAATCGGACAATGGCTGATTGATCTGCCAAAGCCGCTGTCCGGACAGGAGTTCCGGT
>JBBSSF010000313.1:0-5102 GCA_038242345.1 Hyphomicrobiales bacterium | reverse complement strand
CCTCGTTGGTGCCGCCGGCGGCGAGAATCTTGGCGATGTGATGGGTCGCATTGGCCTCATCGGTGGAGATCAGCACCCCGAGCCAGACGAATTCCCGGTCGTGACGGGAGAGGATGCGGTCGTCCAGCGCCATGGCGGTGTAGATGGCATCATAGGCGTCGAGCAGCTTCGGCGCGGTGATGGCCATCAGCCCGTGATGGGGCAGCAGATAGCCGCGCTTGGCGCGCACCGCCGACAGACGGTCGGCAATCTCCTCGGTGGTCGGGGTCGCGGTCACGGGCGGGTCTCCACGGGCAGGGCGGCCGGCGCGCGGGTGCGCATCAGCGGCATCACATCGGCAATGAACTGGTCGAGATCGGGGGCGAAATCCGGGAAGACGAGGCAGGCGCCCTGAAGACCCAGATCCGCGAAGGCATCCAGCCGGGCGGCGATGGTCTCGGGGCCGCCGACGATCAGGTGCATCCCCATGAAGGTGCGCTGCATCAGCGGCAGGGTGTCATAGCCGACCCGGCCGGGATCCTGACCGGAGGCCGCCATCCAGCCAGCGATGGCGGCATGATCCACCTGGGCCACCAGCGCATCGCGCCGGCGCAGCGCATCGGCGTCATCGCTGCCCTGCACGATGGTGACGAGGACATGGGAGCCGACCTGGCGCCCCTCGGCCTCGGCGGCGGCCGTGATGCGGCCGGCCAGTTCCCCAAGGGCGGCGGCATCATCCTTCATCCGGCCGACAAAGGCGAAATCGCCGTGGCGGGCGGTAAACGCGATCGCCTCCGGCGACTGGCCGGCGCAGACGATGGGCACCCGCCCGCCTTTGGGCATCGGCAGGCCGGCACAGTCATCGACATGGAAGAAGCGGCCGTCAAAGTCCGCCCGCCCCGTCGCCCACAGCTGGCTCATGACGAGGTAGAATTCCTCGGCATAGGCATAGCGGTCGATGTGGATGCCGCCCTCGGGCCACAGCCCCATCTGCTCATATTCGAACCGGTTCCAGCCGGCGACGATGTTCACGCCGAAGCGGCCGGGCGCGATGTCGTCGATGGTGGCGGCCATCTTGGCCGTCACCACCGGATGGGCGGCGCGCACGCCGACCGAGGCGAACAGCCGGATGCGCTTGGTGACAGCGGCGAGTGCCGCCGTCAGGGTGAAGGATTCCAGCGAATAGTCCCAGTGCCCGGTGGCCCCGCCGAAGCCGCGCCACTTCACCTGGGAGAGCACGAAATCGAAATCCGCCGCCTCGGCCGCCTGGGTGATGGCGGCAAGCGTCGAGAAATGCGGCCGGTTGGCCGGCGCCGGCACGGAGCCGATCACGGTGCCGCCGGAGGTGTTGGGCAGGAACAGCCCGAGTTCGAGACGGGACATGGCAGCGCCTTCCGCTGGAGGGGGGATCAGTCGGAGCGGCCCGGCCACCTCCAGACGGGGCGGACGGGCCGGAGGGCGGCGGGGGTCAGAGCTGGGCGAGGGTCTCCGCGATGGTCGAGACGGCCACCACATTGGCGAGATCGGCGATCGCCGCCTGATGGATGGCGTCGCTGAAGGCGGCGCAGCCATCGGAGAGCACCGTCACCGAGAAGTCGCGCACATGGGCATCGCGCGCCGTGGAGGCGACGCCGCCATTGGTGACGATGCCGCCGATGACGAGATGCTCGATGCTGGCGCGCTTCAGGCCATATTCCAGCCGGCTCATGTAGAAGGCCGAGAAGGCGACCTTCTCCACGGTGGAATCCACCGGCTGCAACTCGTCCACCACCTGCTGGCCCCAGGAGCCCGGATGGAAATCGCCCTTGCGCAGGAAGGGCCGGAGCGCCTTCAGGTGATCGGCGATCAGCGGCTCGCCGCCACGGCCGGGCACAAGGGTGAAAAGGGTGGCGACCGTATAGGCGCCGTGACGGCGGAAGCCGTCCACCAGAGGGGCAAGCCGCGCCGGCAGGGCGGCAATCGCCGCCGACTTCGCCCCGCCGCGGGCATAGGCGCCCGCGGGGTTGATGAAGTCGTTCTGGAGATCGACCAGCAGCAGGGCCGACCTCACCGGATCGAAGGGTCTCGGGGCCCGGCTCATTCCGCCACGCGCTCCATCACGATGTTGCCGAAGGCATCCACCCGGCCGACAAGGCCCGGATCGACGAAGATGGTGGTGTCCGACTGCTCCAGGATGGCCGGCCCGGCGATCAGCGCGCCGACGGGCAGCTTCAGCCGGTCATAGATCGGACAGTCCCGGGTGACGCCCTCGGCGCGCACCGGACGGTGGCCGAGGATGCACTCCTCCACTGTCGCCGTGCTCTTCGGCGCCATCACCGAGAGGTCGAGCTTCGGCCGCCGGCCGATGACCGCCACCCGCAAGTTCATGACCTTGACCGGGACGCCGTCCAGCAGCCGGCCGAAGGTCGCCCGGTAGGCCCGGTCGAAGGCGGCGCGGATGCCTTCCGGCGTCGGCTCGCCGGCCGGCAGCTCGGCCGTCACCGTGTGGGTCTGGCCGAGATGCAGCATGTCGAGCTCGACGATCTCGTCGATGCCAATGAAGGCGACATCGGCGCGCGCCAGCACCGCCCGGCTCTCGGCCACCAGCCGGCGGATGTGGGCGGCGAGCATCTCGACATCGAGACCGTCCAGCGGCCGGTCGATGGTCATCACCGTGTCGTGGCGCATGTCGGCGACGACGCAGCCGAGCGCCGAGACGACGCCGGGATGCCGCGGCACCAGAGCGCGGGCGACGCCCACTTCCTTGATGAGGGCGCCGGTGTGGAGCGAGCCGCCGCCGCCGAACGGCATGGCCGAGAAGTCCGTCGGATCGAGACCGCGCTCGATGGAGACGAGGCGGATGGCACCGGCCATCTTGGCGTTGGCGACCCGCACGATGGCTTCCGCCGCCGTCAGGGTGTCGAGGCCGAGGGGCTTGCCGACATGGGTGTCGATGGCGCGGGCCGCCGCCTCGATGTCGAGACGGGCGAGCTTGCCGCCGATCGGCCGGTCGGGGTTGATGCGGCCGAGCACCAGATTGGCGTCGGTCACCGTCGGCCGGTCATTGCCGAGGCCGTAGCAGACCGGGCCCGGATCGGAACCGGCGGACTCCGGCCCCACCTGCAGCAGGCCGCCGCGGTCCACCGAGGCGATCGAGCCGCCGCCGGCGCCGATAGTGGTGATCTCGATCATCGGCGAGCGGATGACGAGGCCGAAATCGATGGAGGTCTGGGCGGCAAGCGCGCTGCGGCCCTCGTGCACCAGCGACACGTCGAAGGAGGTGCCGCCCATGTCGCAGGTGATGATGTTGGCAAAGCCCGCCGCTTCGGCGATGTGCTTGGCCGCGATCACCCCGGCGGCCGGGCCCGAGAGCGCGGTGCGCACCGGCAGGGCCTTGGCCGTCTCCAGCGCCATCACGCCGCCGTTCGACTGGACGATGAGGATCTCGCCATCGAAGCCCGCCGCTTCCAGACCGGTCTTCAGCCGGTCGAGATAATGGCTGACGCCGGGCTGGAGATAGGCGTTGAGGGTGGCGGTCGAGGCACGCTCGAACTCGCGGATCTCCGGCAGGATCTCCACCGCCGAGGACACATGCGGGTTCGGCCACACCGCCCGCACCGCATCGACGGCCGCGCGCTCGTTCTCCGGGTTGGCATAGCCGTTGACGAAGAACACGCACACCGACTGGCTGCCGGCGGCAATCAGCTTCTGCGCGGCCGCGCGCACGGCATCGAGATCGACCGGCTCCAGCACGCGGCCATCGGCCAGCGTGCGCTCGGTCACCTCAAGGCGCCGGTCGCGCGGCACCACGGGCTCGAACTGGCCGTCGAGACCCCAGGTCTTCGGCCGGTCGCGGCGGCGCATTTCCAGCACGTCGCGAAAGCCCGCGGTGGTGATGAAGCCGGTGGCCGCGCCCTTGCGCTCCAGCAGCGCATTGGTGCCGACGGTGGTGCCGTGCACCACGGTGCGCACGGTGCCAAGATCCGGCACCAGGCGGCGGATGCCTTCCACGAAGCCGATCGACTGGTCGCCCCGGGTGGAGGGCACCTTGGTGATGCGGGTCTCGCCGGTGGTCTCGTCCAGCACGAAGACGTCGGTGAAGGTGCCGCCGACGTCCACGCCGATCACATGTCCCTTGGTCATCACGCGGCGGTCTCCGGGGTCTCGGTCTTCGGGTCGGTGGGTCGGGTGACGTAGCCGAGGCGGACATCCTCGGCGATGGCCTCCGGGGAGCGCTGCGCGGCCGGGCCCCAGCCGCCGCCCCCGGGGGTTTCCAGACGCAGGCGCTGGCCGCGCTTCAGCTTCACGCCGAGGAGCTTGGAGGCCATGGCCGGATGGTGCCAGCCATCATCCTGCTGGTAGGAGAACACGGTGTGCGCGGCCTCGCCGCCACCGAGCACGCCGCGCGGGGCAAAGCGGCCGCGCTCGCCGAACAGGGTGATCTCGGTCTCGTCCTCCAGCATCTCGATCTCGTAGATCGCGCCGAGGCCGCCGCGGTGCTCGCCTTCGCCGGCGGAGTCCGGGCGCAGGGCCCACTTGCGGAAGATGACCGGATTGGCCGCCTCCAGCACTTCCACCGGCGGAATGGTGGAGGTGGAGATGGGGGCGTTGCCATGGTTGAGGCCGTCGCCCTTCGGGTGGCCGCCATGGCCGCCGCCGAAGAAGGAGAACATCACCCAGCGCCGGCCATCGGCGCGCCAGCCGGCCAGCGACAGGGCGTTGATGGTGCCATAGGCGCAGCCATAGGCCCGCTCCGGCGAGATGGAGGCCATCGCCTGGAACACCACGTCGATGAGCCGCATGATGGTCTCGGTGTAGCCGCAGGTCGGCTTCGGCGCTTCCACGGCGAGGATCGAGCCCGGGGTGACGACGAAGTCGATGGGCTCCAGCACGCCGGCATTGGCCGGCACATCCGGAAACAGATGCTTCAGCGCCACATAGCAGGCGGCAATGGTGGTGGCGCGCGAGATGTTGACCGGGCCGCGGCAGGCCGGCGACGAGCGCGAGAAGTCGAGGGTCAGCCGGTCGCCGGACACCGTGAGGTCGAGGGCGATCTTCAGCGGCGCGTCGGTCACGCCGTCATTGTCGAGGAAATCCTCGGCGGCGATGGTGACGTCGGGCAGCTCCGACACCCGGGCGCGCAT
>JBBSSF010000312.1:0-5110 GCA_038242345.1 Hyphomicrobiales bacterium | reverse complement strand
TGATCTCCTCGGCCGCCCGCGATCTCGATGCCGGGCGTCCGGTGGCGGCGACGGAAGCCAACCTCATCAAGACGGTCACCACCGAGAACGCCATCACGGCCGTGGAAAAGGCCCTCCGGCTCACCGGCAACCACGGCATTTCCCGCGCCAACCCCCTCGAACGCCACCACCGCGACGTGCTGTGCGGCCGCATCCACAGCCCGCAGGAGGACACCGTGCGCCTCGATGCCGGCCGCGCGGCCCTCGGCCTCTGACCCCGATTTCCCAGGAGACACCCCCATGTCCGTCGAGTTCATCGGCTACATCGGCAATCACAATGCCTCCGAGACCATCGCCCGCACCGGCCCGGTGATCGACCTCGATCACATCGCCGCGGCCGCTGCCGTGCACGAGAATGGCGGCTTCGACCGGGTGCTGTTCGCCTTCCACTCCACCTCTCCGGAAAGCATCCTGATCGCCCATCATGTGGCCCAGCGCACCCGGCATCTGAAGCTGATGATCGCCCACCGGCCGGGGTTCACCGCGCCGACACTGGCCGCGCGCCAGTTCGCCACCCTCGATCATCTGACCGGCGGCCGGGTGGCCGTGCACATCATCACCGGCGGCAACGACCGGGAACTGGCCCAGGACGGCGATCATCTCTCCAAGGATGACCGCTATGCCCGCACCAGCGAATATCTCGACATCGTGCGCCGCGAGTGGAGCAGCCCGGTGCCGTTCGATTATGCCGGCGCTTACTACAAGGTCGAGCAGGCCTTCGCCGCCGTCCAGCCGGTGCAGCCGGGCGGCATCCCCATCTATTTCGGCGGCTCCTCGCCGGCGGCGATCGCGGTGGCCGGCAAGCATGCCGACATCTACGCCCTCTGGGGCGAGACGCTGGATCAGGTCGCCGAGACGGTGCGGCAGGTGAAGGCGGCGGCGGCCGTCCATGGCCGCACCCCGCGCTTCAGCCTGTCGCTGCGGCCGGTGCTGGCGGAAACCGAAGAGGCGGCGTGGGACAAGGCCGCCGGCCTGCTTGCCCGCGCCCGGGCGCTGCGCGGCGATCCCGGCACCGAGCGGCTGATCCCCGCCGCACCCCAGCCGGAAAACGAGGGCTCGCGCCGGCTGCTGGCGGCGGCGGCCCGCGGTCCCCGCCTCGACCGGCGCCTGTGGACAGAGATCGCCCAGCTCACGGGGGCGGCCGGCAACTCCACGTCCCTCGTCGGCACGCCGGATCAGGTCGCCGAGGCGCTCCTCGACTACTACGACATCGGCATCACCACCTTCCTGATCCGCGGCTTCGATCCGGTGGAGGACGCCTTCCAGTATGGCCGCGATCTCATTCCGCGGGTGCGCGCGCTGATTGCCGCCCGCGACGGCGCCGTGCGCGCCGAAGCCGCCGAATAGGTCCTCCCCTTCTCGCGGAGCGGGCAGGGCCCGCTCCGCTCTCTGATGCCCCGCGGGCCTCGCCCGCGTCGCGCCCCGAAATCTGCCAGACTTCAGGAGACGGATGATGTCATTCCTCCGCCCGACGACCCGCGCCCTTGAAACCGCGCAGCCCACCCGCCTCGACCGGCGATCCTTCCTGCGCTCCGCCGGCCTGCTCGGCGTGGCCGCGCCGCTCGGCGCCATCACCCTTGGCGGCCTGGCCGACCGGCTGGCCACCCCGGCCATTGCCCAGACCACCAGCCTGAAGAAGATCAAGTTTGCCACCAATGCCAGCGCCATCTGCCTGGCGCCGGTGTTCGTCGCCAAGGACCATGGCATCTTCGAGAAATATGGCCTCGACGTCGAACTGGTGAACTTTGGCGCCTCCACCGAAGCGCTGCTGGAAGCGATCGCCACGGGCAAGGCCGATGGCGGCGTCGGCATGGCGCTGCGCTGGCTGAAGGCGCTGGAGCAGGGCTTCGACGTCAAGGTGACCGCCGGCACCCATGGCGGCTGCTCGCGTCTGGTGGCGCTGAAGGAGACCGGCATCACCACGCTCGCCGACCTCAGGGGCAAGACCATCGGCATTTCCGATCTCGCCAGCCCGGGCAAGAACTTCTTCTCCATCCTGCTCCAGAAGGACGGCATCGACCCGGTGACGGACGTCGAGTGGCGCCAGTATCCGGGCGAGCTCCTGCAGCTTGCCGCCGACAAGGGCGAGATCCAGGCGATCGCCGATGGCGATCCCAAGGCCTATTTCTGGCTGCAGGACCCGAAGTACATCCAGATTGCCTCCAATCTCGATCATGGCTTCGAGAACCGGGTGTGCTGCATCGTCGGCCTGCGCGGCAGCCTGATCCGCGAGGACCGGCCGACGGCTGCCGCCATCACCCGCGCGCTGCTGGAAGCGCAGGACTGGACCGTCGCCAGGCCCGAGGACGCCGCCCGCGCCTTCCTGCCCAACGCCCCCAAGGGCAAGAGCGTGGAAGATCTGGTCGGCGTGCTCCAGAGCCAGACCCACAACCACCATCCGACCGGCACGGACCTCAAGACCGAGATCGCGCTCTATGCCCAGGAGCTGCGCGACGTGCAGGTGTTCAAGCGCTCGACCGATCCGCAGGCGTTCGCGGACCGTGTCTATGCCGACGTGCTGACGGCGTGAGGACGGCCCCATGAGCACAACCGCATCCGACATTTCCGCCCCCGCTGCCGCGATTGGCAGCCGGGGCCTGCCGGGTCTCTCCCCGGTTCTTCTGGCCGCCGCCGCCGCGTGGGCGGGCACGGCCGGCCTCATCCTCGCCTGGCCGGAAATCGTGCCGCAGCCCTATGGCCGCGAGCTCGCCGGCATCGCCCTGGCCATCGCCGCGGTTGCGGCGGTGGTGGCCGTCACCGGGCCGCTGTTCGGCCGGGTCGCGACCGGCGTGCGCACCTATGGCGCGTGGCTGATCGCCACCGCCGCCCTTTTGGCGGTCTGGGAGATCCTGACCGCCAAGACCGGCGTGCTGCCGGTGCCGTTCTTGTCCTCGCCGCAGAGCATTCTGGAAGTCTTCCTCGACGACTGGGAGCGGCTCGGCATCTCGGTCGGCTATTCGCTGGCTCTGCTGGCCAAGGGCTATTTCTTCGGCGCGGTCACGGGCTTCACCCTCGGGGTGGCGGTCGGCTGGTCGCGGGCGGTGAGCTACTGGGCCCATCCGGTGCTGCGCCTGGTCGGCCCGCTGCCAGCCACCGCCTGGCTGCCGCTGGCCTTCTTCATCTTCCCGACCTCGGGCGCGGCCAGCGTGTTCCTGATCGCGCTCGCCACCGCCTTCCCGGTGACGATCCTCACCTGGTCGGGCATCGCCAGCGTCAACCGCGATTTCTACGACATCGCCCGCACGCTGGGGGCCAGGCCGTCCTTCCTCATCCTGAAGGTAGCGATTCCCGCCGCCCTGCCGCATGTCTTCGTCGGCCTGTTCATGGGTCTTGGCACGTCGTTCGCGGTGCTGGTGGTGGCCGAGATGCTCGGCGTGAAGGCCGGTCTCGGCTGGTATCTGCAGTGGGCCCAGGGCTGGGCCGCCTATGCGAACATGTATGCCGCGCTCCTCGTGATGGCGCTAATGTGCTCGACGCTGATTACTGTCCTGTTCCGCCTGCGTGACTGGACGCTCTCCTGGCAGAAGGGGCTGGTGCGATGGTAAGTGCGGCTGCAACCCTGCGGACGGACCCCGCTCCGCCCCCCGCGACCGGCGAGCGGATCGAGATCCGCGACGTCTCTCACGCCTTCCAGCTGAAGGGCGCGCCCCTTCAGGTGCTGGACCGGGTGAGCTTCGAGGTCGAGCCGGGGGCCTTCGTCGCCCTTCTCGGCCCGTCCGGCTGCGGCAAGTCCACCCTGCTGCGGCTCCTGGCCGGGCTCGATCATCCGAGCGCCGGCGAGGTGCGGGTGGGCGGGGCAACCGTCGGGGATCCCGATCCCTCGCGCATCCTCGTCTTCCAGGACCCGACGCTGTTTCCGTGGCGGACGGTGTGGGACAACGTCGCCCTCGGCCTGGAGGCCCAGGGCGTGCTGAAGGCCCGGCGCAAGCGGGTGGACGAGGCGCTGGAGCTGGTCGGCCTCACGGGCTTCGACAAGGCCTATCCGCACCAGCTTTCCGGCGGCATGGCCCAGCGGGTGGCGCTGGCCCGCGCTCTCGTCAACGATCCCCGGCTGCTGCTCCTCGACGAGCCCCTCGGCAAGCTCGATTCCCTCACCCGGCTCGCCATGCAGACCGAGCTGGTGGCGCTGTGGCAGCGGGCGCGCCTCACCGCGCTGCTCGTCACCCATGATGTGGAGGAGGCGATCTTCCTCGCCGAGCGGGTGATCGTGTTCGGGCCGCGCCCGGCCCGCATCGTCGCCGACATCCGGGTCGACCTGCCCTATCCGCGCCATCGCGGCGACCCGCGTCTGGCGACGCTGCGGCAGGAAGCCCTCGGTCATCTGGGGCTTGCCGCCAGCTGGTGACCGGCCGGTCCCGCCCTCACCCCGCCTCCCGACCGTCACGACACCTCCCGGGGCCCGCTACCGGACCCGGGAGGCCGCCGTTCAAGGACATGCTCCCATGATGCCGACGCTTCCGCGCGCCGTGACGGCGCTCGCCGGCCTGCTGCTGCTTGCCACGCCTGCCGCCGCCCATATCTCCTTCGAGACCGCGACCGTCACGGCCGGCAAGACCGTGAAATTCGTCCTGCGGGTGCCCCATGGCTGCGGCAGCCTGCCGACGACCGGCATCCGGCTGCAGATCCCGAAAAGCCTGGAGCATGTGAAGCCCGCCCCCAAGCCGGGCTGGACCCTCACCCTCGTACCCGCTGCCAGCGGGGCGGAGGCGACCCAGGGGCATGGCGCGTCCGCTGCTGTCGGCGAGATCGCCTGGACCGGCGGGCGGCTGGAGGATGCGTGGTATGACGAGTTCACCTTCCGCGCGACGGTCAGCAAGTCGGCCACCGGCCGCATCTTCGTGCCCGTGGTACAGGAGTGCGATGGCGGCGTGGCGCGCTGGATCGAGAGTCCCGCCGGCAGCGGCTCCGCCGACGATCTGAACGCCCCGGCGCCGTCGGTGCGTGTCGAGCCGTGACCCGTCCCGCCTCCGGCCCGCTCCTCACGGCTGCCGTCCTCCTGCTGCTGGCCCTTCTGATGGCCGGGCCGCGGCCGGCCTTCGCCCATGCCGGCCTCGTCGGGATGGAGCCGGCC
>JBBSSF010000311.1:0-5112 GCA_038242345.1 Hyphomicrobiales bacterium | reverse complement strand
AGAAGCTGGAACTGCACATCGCCCATCTGCGCGCCCGGCCCGATGTCGGCATTTCCTTTGCCGGTTCGCGGATGATCGACGCCGCCGGCCGGCCCCTGCCGGTCGCCCAGCGGCCGAAGCTCACCGGCATCACCGCCGCCGATGTCTTCCTGCGCAATCCGATCGGCAACGGCTCGGCCGCCGTGATCCGCCGGGCCGCCCTCGACGCCATCGCCTACCGGCCGCCGGGCGAGACCGGACGGGACTGGTGGTTCGACGAGACCTTCCGCCAGTCCGATGACATCGAGGGCTGGCTGCGCTTCGCCGTCACCACCGACTGGCGCATCGAGGGCATCCCGGGACTTCTGACCGCCTACCGGATCCATGCCGGTGCGCTCTCGGCGGATGTGGAGAAGCAGTTCGCGAGCTGGCTGCGCATGCGCGACAAGATCGGCGCGCTGGCGCCCGGTCTGGTCCGCCGCCATGGCGCGGCGGCGACGTCCTACCAGCTGCGCTATCTCGCCCGCCGGGCCGTTTCCATGGGCCGGGGCGATCTGGCGAGCCACCTGTCGCGTGCCGCCCTCGCCACCTCCCTGCGCCCGCTGGTGCAGGAGCCGGTGAAGACCGTCATCACCGCCGCGGCCGCCGAGGCGCTGCATTTTCTCGGTGCCGGCGTGCGCACCTTCGCCCTTGCCCGTCTCGGCGCCGCCGCGCCGCGCTGACCGAAACCGGTTCCAGGCGAAGCGACTGCCGGTTCGCCTGAAGAAGATGCGCCAGATCAGACCGTTCCAACGCCCCGGGGGAGTTCGCCATGGTTCCGTCCGTCGTCCACCTGCTCGATGATGCCACCGTTGGCGGCGTCACCCGCACCCTGGAAAATGTCCTGACCTCTCCGGCCTTTGCCCGCTTCGGCGTGCACCGGCTGGTGCCGGTGAAGCGCGGCAGCTTCGTGCTGCCGCCCTTTCATGCCGACATCGTCGTCTCCCATCTCAGCGTCTGCTGGGCGAACCTGCCGCTGGTGACGGCCCTGCGGGGCGCCCATCCCAAGGCCCTGCTGATCCATGTCGAGCACAGCTATTCGGAGCGCTTCGTCGCCCTGAAGGTGACGGATCCCGAGCGCTTCGGCGCGCTGATGCGCGCCACCTACGCGCTCTTCGACAAGGTGGTGGCGGTGAGCGCCGCCCAGGGGGCGTGGCTGACCCGGCGCGGCTTCGTCGCGCCCGAGGCGCTTTCCGTCATCAATCCGAGCGTCGAGCTCTCCGCCTTCCGGGCGGTTCCGGAGCGGGTTCCGGGGCCCCGCCTGCGGCTTGGCGCCATCGGCCGGCTCGACGAGCAGAAGGGCTTCGACATCCTGGTCGACGCCCTGCGGCTGGTGCCGGATGCCGATGTGGAGCTGCACATCTATGGCGACGGCGCCGAGCGCGCCGATCTGGAGCGCCGCGCGGCGGGAGACCGGCGCATCCGCTTCCACGGCTTCGCCTCCAATGTCGCCGGGGCGATGGCGTCCTGCGATGCCATCCTGATGCCCTCGCGCTGGGAGCCCTTCGGCAATGTCGCCATGGAGGCTTTCGCGGCGGGGCGGGCCCTCGTCTGCGGCCGGGCCGACGGGCTTGCCGGTCATGCGGCGGTGTCGGGCCTTGGTGTCGGCGATGAATCCCATTTCGGCTGGGCCGAGATGATCGACCGTCTGCCGCGCCTCGATCTGGAGGCCGCCATTGCCCGCGGACGTGCCCATGCGGCCGGTGCCGAGGCGCGCTATGCCGCCGGCTGGCAGGCGCTGTTCGCGGAAGTCCGCCTGTCCGTCCGCACGGACCGCCGCCGCGCTGCCTGATACCAAAGATCCTTCAAAAGGACTCTTTGGCATTCCGATGCAGATTTCCCATGCCACTGGGGCATATGGGAAATCTGCTGATCTTCAGGCGCTAAGATGCGGTCAGCACTTCGTGCGCCTGGTATGAGGGCGCGGTGCCCGCTTGGCCCCGGGGCGCCCCCTTCGCGGGGTCTCCCCCCTCGTCCCGGGGCACCCCTGTCGCATCGCCTGAGCGCGGCCGCCTGTCCGGCCTGCCGGCTCGGCGAGGTGGCCGCCGGCCGGATCTTCCGTTCCCCCTCCGGAGATCCGGCCGGTTGTCCCGGGGGCTCTTCCAGGGTCCAGGTGGCCCCGGTTCTGCGACCAGATTGGCGGCTTTTCCAAGAGATTGCTCGCCGCCCTGGCCATCTCCCCACCCGTGAACACGGTTTGCAGCGGACACCGGCGAACACCCACGGAAAGGGGTGGGTATCATCAGGCTGGAAAGATTGGGAGAATTTTACGGTGATGAACACCCTTGAACAGGGGTCTGGCGGGCCGCGACCGATAGTGATGATCACTACGTTTACGCTATTCCACTATGACACCCGCGCTGGCCCTGTGAAAGCTTCCGAACTTCAAAGGTTCGGAAGCTCGATCTCGTGCATGATGCGGTCCGTCTCTACCAGTATTTTGATGATTTTCTGGTAGTGGCGAATATCGTCCCACCCCAACGCGCGCCCTTTGCGATCCTTGAGCCACTTTTGCGCTGGCTGGTAGCCCCCAATGGGAAAGTTCCACGCGACGGCGGGCGCGTTGTCGAAATACTGGGTAGTATTGATCCAGATACGCCCTGCATCGAAACGCGGCTTGTCTACCACGCTGTCACCGTCTCCGTCGAAGGGATAGGGCGTTGCACCGATGGCGGCATCTTCCATCAGGTGCAGGCGGCGTAGTTCCTCCCCCTTTGCGCTAACAGCCCTGAACACTTCTGGCGAGGGCGGGAACGGGATGCGGGGGAAGTTGGACTTCAGGAATTCGGTGTAGGTCTGGCGATAGGCCGGGCAATGTAGCACGCCATAGATGTAGTCGAACACTTTGACCTCATCGGGACGGGCTTCGCCAGTCGCCTTGCGGAAGCTGTCCGTGCCATCGGGCGCAGAGAGTGCTCCGATTAACCCCGCCGCCTTGCGAATTCGAGCATATAGCTTGGGGTCGAAGTTCAAACTGATGGACTGGTCTAGGGTGTCTTCTTCGGGGTAAAGGTAGAGGGGAAGGCTCATGGCATTCGATGCTGAAACACCGGAAATAAAAATGACCTCGCTGCATTTGTCAGTCAGTAGACAATGTGCATATCTATGATCTCGGACGGCTTTCGTCACCAACAGAGCCAAATTATGCTTGCCATACATGTGCGCCATTACCCTTTGGCGGCGATGCACAGCTACATGAGCCTTATAAACGGTGTAACGGGTATCGAATGGTCGATAAGCGATGGGCGTTACAGCCTGCCGCCATGCTCCATCGGCCAGCGCAAATTTGGCAGCAGCATAGTTCCACTGACTTTGGGAACATAGACGAAATTGCTGGCGGGCTTCGGCTTCGTTAGCAGTCGAAAGCAGGCGCTCCACTTTTTCCGCGGCTTCGGCGGCGCTCCACGAAATAGCGAATTCGTCATGAGTCGTGACAATTCCGGGGGCTGGGCGGCCATTAGGCGAAAACAGGTCCGCCACGGAAAATCCAGCCCGATAGGCAGCTTCTAGCGCCTTGTCGGTAGGCTTGAAACGCCAAGGCGCGGCTTCCGGTGAAACATCCTGCGCGGCAAGTTCGCCGGTCGTGCTGTCCCACAACCGCTGATATTTCGCTTCCCGATCACCCCATAGATCACCGTGGAACACGCTAGCCAGCTTCTTTGCCCCGCCTGTCTCACCCCTCTTCACCGCAACGATGATCGCCACCCCCTGCATGATATCGAATACGTTCTTGTCCGGTGAACCGTCCGGGCTGACTTCCTTCTTGTTGGAGTTGCCATGCAGATCCAGAACATAGATGCGGTCAAATGTCTGACGCAGATGATTCCGCATATCGAGGAACGTGGGGTTATCAAGATAGCCGTGGTTGGTGATAAAACCCAGCACCCCTTCGCCGTTCTTCTCGATCATATGTTCAGCAAAACGAACGAACTTTACATAGTCGTCTGAAAGCCATTTGGCCTGTGCCGGGCGTTTTAGTTCTGGGCTGACCTTGTAATCAGCCATTAGCTTTTCGATCCATTCCCCCTTGTTGGATGAATGGCCGGAATAGGGCGGGTTGCCGATCACTACCATGATGGGCATTTGCCGTTTGATATCGCTGGCGGCCTTGGCCTCCTCGGCAATGGCGCGAGACAGACCGAATAGGGTCTGTTCCACCCGCTCGCCTTCTTCAAGGCTGTTAGTGAGGTAGACACCAAGTCGGGGCGGCTTGGCCGAGGGCTTGTAGCCCAAGCCCGTCAGAGTCATATCCAGCTTCATGTGGCACATGGCGTAACTGGCCATCAGCAGCTCGAAGCCGTGGATGCGCGGTATCAGGTCTTGCTCGACATAGTTGGACCATTGCCCCGGTGCGATCCCCTTCACCCGCTCGGCAACCAGCTTTACCACTTCTGCCAGAAAGGTGCCGGTGCCTGTGGCCGGATCGAGAATCTGGACGCGGTGCACCTGCTTCTTGATAGTGACCGGCTTGCTTTTCTTGTCGTTCTGCCCGGTATCCCAATTGATGGTGATCCGGCTAGTGTCGGCCAGTCCGTCCGCTAGGCCGAACTCCACTTTCAGCACTTCGTCCACCGCGCGGACGATGAAATTCACTACAGGTTCCGGCGTATACCAGACGCCTCGCGCCTTGCGCTTGGCGGGGTTATATTCGGCCAGAAACACCTCATAGAAATGCAGGAAAGGGTCTTGCCGAGCGGTCACCTTGCCGAAATTGGCCAGCACCTTGGCCATATTGGTCGCACAGAAAACGTTGCACAATTCGTCAATCACGCGGCGCAGGCGTTCATCCAGATTTGGCCCCGCGATGTAGATGAACAACTGGCGCAGGAATGGATTGGACTTGGGCAAAAGCTCCAACGCTTCGGCGCGAGTGAAGCTGCCTGACGTCTCATCATGCAATCGGGCAGCAAACAGGCCATAGGCGATGGTTTCCGCGTAGATATCGGCGAAATCCTCAACCTTGATATCCTGGATCAGATTCGACTTGAATGCCTCGTATTGACCTATCAGATCAGTTGGCGGCGCCCCGTCATCTCGCACCTTGAGGTCGGCGATCAGAGCACGACCCATTATATCTTTAATGATTGCCGCTTT
>JBBSSF010000310.1:0-5113 GCA_038242345.1 Hyphomicrobiales bacterium | reverse complement strand
GGTGAAGACGAAGCTGTCCGCGCCGGCCCCGCCCGCCAGGATGTCGGCACCGGCGCCGCCGATGAGCGCGTCGTTGCCGGCGTCGCCCTGGAGGGCGTCGATGCCGTCGCCGCCGTCCAGCCGGTCGTCCTCGCTGCCACCCGCGAGGATGTCGCTGCCGGCATTGCCGAAGAGCGCGTCGTTGCCCTGGTCTCCGAGGACCCGGTCGTCGCCATCGGCGCCCGCCAGGGTGTCGTCGTCGAGGCCGCCGGAGACGGTGTCGTTGCCGGAGCCGGCATCGACGGCATCCCGGCCGCCATCGCCCGACAGGCTGTCATTGCCCGCCCCGCCGAACAGCCGGTCACTGTCGGTGCCCGCCTGGATCCGGTCATCGCCGTCGCCGCCTTCCAGCGTGTCGATGCCGGCGCCGCCGAGGAGGGTGTCGGTGCCGCTTCCGCCCTGGATGCGGTCGGCGCCGGCGCCGCCATCGAGCAGGTTGGCGCCTGCGGTGCCGGTGATGCGGTCGGCATTGCCGGTGCCGGTCAGGTTCTCGAAGCCGGAGAAGCTGACGGTGCCGAAGCTGCCGCTGGTCATGTCGAGGATGTTGGCGCTGCGCGGCAGCTGGAACAGGCTGGAGAAGCCCGCGAAGGAGAGGGTGTCGGTGCCGTCGTCGCCGGACAGGCTGTCGCCCGCGCCGGCCACGATGGTGTCGTTGCCGGTGCCGCCGCGCACGATGTCGGCGCCGAGGCCGCCGTCGAGGAAATCGTTGCCGGTCTCGCCATTCAGGAAATCGTTGCCGTCATCGCCGAACAGCCGGTCGTTGCCCGCATCGCCGTGGAGGGAATCGATCCCGGCGCCGCCGCGCAGCGAGTCGTTGCCGGTCTCCCCGGTGAAGTAGTCGTTGCCGTCCTTGCCGTGCACGGTGTCGTTGCCGGCGCCGCCATGGAGTCCGTCATGGCCGATGCCGCCCTCGATGCTGTCATTGCCGCCGTCGCCGGAAAGCAGGTCGTCGCCGAGGCCGCCCCGCAGGGTGTCGTTGCCATCATGGCCGCGGAAGGTGTTGTCGCCGCTGTCGCCGGTCATGCGGTCGCCGAAGCGGCTGCCGATGATCTCCTCGATGGAGACCAGCCGGTCGCCGGCGGCATGGCCTCCGGTCTGGGTCAGGCGGGTGAGGTCGACCTGCACCGCCGCAGTGCTGCCGGAATAGATCACCGTGTCCCGGTCGGCGCCGCCATCGAGGGTGTCTCGGCCCTCGCCGGCAAAGAACAGGTCGTTGCCGGCGTCGCCGAACAGCTGGTCGTCGCCCGAGCCGACGCCGAGCGTCGCATCATCATGGATGACGTCGTTGCCGGCGCCGCCCGACACCGTGTCGTTGCCGCCGTGGACGAAGATCGTGTCGTTGCCGGTGAGGCCGAAGATGTTGTCGCCAAAGAGCGAAAGGGTGCCGTCGGTCACGCCGGAATCGTTGCCGCGGGTGCCGTCGACGCGGAAGAGGGAAACCATGGCCGTTGTCCTTCAGGAAGGGGCTGTGGGGGTGGGGGCTCTCGTCCCCGGTGAGCCCACAGTCGCGCCGATCCCGCGCCGGCGCTGTTTCCCCGGGAACAGGGGCCCGGCTGCTTGCGTCCGCGCCCGGTCCCCGGGATCATGGCCCGCCACATGAACCCGTCCGGGGCCTCCCATGATCCAGCCCGTGCCGTCGCGGCCGTCCTTCTGGCGGTCCTTTCCCGTGTTCGAGGAGCTGGCGCCGCCGGTGCTGGCGGCGCTGGCCGAGGCCGCCCGGCCGCAGAGCTGGCCCGCCGGCACGGTGCTGTTCCAGCGCGGGGACCCCGGCGACTGGATGGTGGCGCTGGAAGGCGGCCGGGTGCGGCTGTCCCTCGTCACCGGCACCGGCCGCGAACTCACCCTGCGCCATGCCGGCCCGGGCGAGACCCTTGGCGAACTCGCCCTCTTCGACGGTGCGCCGCGCTCGGCCGATGCCACGGCCCTCGGTCCCACCCGGGGCCATGTGCTGCACCGGCGCGATGTGGAGGAGATCGCCCGGCGGCATCCGGAGTTCATGCAAGGGGTGGCGCGCTATCTGAGCCGGCGGCTGCGCGAGACCACCGACCAGCTCGAATCCATCGCCCTCTATTCGCTGGAGGCGCGGCTCGCCCGCTTCGTGCTGTTCACCCTGCGCCAGCTTGATGGCGACGACCTGCCGGCCACCGCCCATCTGTCCCTCGACATCAGCCAGACCGAACTCGCCACCCTTCTGGGGGCGAGCCGGCCGAAGGTGAACCGGGCGCTGGCCGCCCTCGCCGAGGCCGGGGCGCTGGTGCGGGACGGGGCCGCGTGGCGGTGCGACGTCGCAGCCCTCGAGACGCTGGCCGAGCCGGGCGAGGGGTGAGCGCCTGCCCGGTCCCGGGGGCAGCGGCGGGATCGCGCTATCCGTCGCGCAGGAGGGCGAGGCAGGTATCGACGAAGGCGCGCAGCTTCGGCTGGCCCCGGCTCGGGCGCGGAAAATAGAGGAACACCGCCTCCTCGGCCGGGGAGAAGCGGGTCAGCACCGCTTCCAGCCGGCCCGCGGCGACATCGGGGCCGAGGCTGAGGCTCGATCCGTAGATGAGGCCGACGCCCTGCCGGCCGAGGGCATAGAGCAGCCCGGCATCATTGACGATGATTGACCCCGGCGGCTCGATCGCCAGCGCCCGGCCATCGCGCACGAACTCCCAGCGGTAGAGGTCGCCCTTGTCCGGCCGGCGATAGCGGATGCAGTCATGGCCGGCGATGTCCTCGGGCCGCTGCGGCCGGCCGCGGGCGTCGAGATAGGCCGGCGTGGCGTAGACCTGCCAGCGGAAGCGCGGCGACACCCGCACCGCCACCATGTCCCGGTCGATATATTCGCCGATGCGCAGCCCGGCATCATGGCCCCCGGTGACGAGGGCGGCGTGATCCTCGGCAACGGTGATCTCCAGCCGGACCTCGGGAAAGCGCTGGCGGAACACCGGCAGTACCGGCTCCAGCACATGGGGAAGGGCGAAGCGCTGCACGAGGAGACGCAGGGTGCCGGCCGGGGTCGGCCCGGTCTCGACCAGATCCGCAAGGGTCGCGGCGATGGTTCCGGCGGCCGGGCCGATGCGCTCCAGCAGCCGGTCGCCCGCCTCCGTCAGTCCCACGGAGCGGGTGGTGCGATGAAAGAGCGGCACGCCGAGCCGGGCTTCGAGCCCGCGGATGGTCTGGCTGACCGCCCCGGTGGTGACGCCGAGATCGGCCGCCGCCCGGCGGAAGCTGCCATGGCGGGCGACCGCCAGAAATTCCGGCAGCCCGGAAAAGGTATCCCGTCGCGTCATGGACGTTCCCCCGTCTGGAGCCTTTTCAGGCGACATGGACACCGGCTCGCATGCTCCGTGAGCCGGAGAGACGGGAACGCGCTCTGGCGGGGAGCCCGCAGCGGGACGCCCCGGCAGCGCCTGCCCGTCGATCATATAGCAGGGCTCAACAATCCATCCAGTGAGCGGGCGGTTATGTCAGGGCGGGCGGGGGCCTATCTGGAGGGGGCAATCCTTCTCCGTGGAGATCTCCCATGCGCATGAAGACCCTCGGCAACACCGGCCTGCTCGTTTCGGAAATCTGCCTGGGCACCATGACCTTCGGCGGCAGCGGCAGCTTCTGGAGCGCGGTGGGCACCCTCGACCAGTCGGCCGCCGATGCTCTGGTGGCCCGGGCGCTGGATGCCGGCGTCAATTTCATCGACACGGCCGACGTCTATTCCGAGGGCCTCTCGGAGGAGATCACCGGCCGGGCGATCCGCAAGTCCGGCCGGCCGCGCAGCGATGTGGTGCTGGCCACCAAGGTGTTCGGCGTCGTCGGCGCTGGCCCCAATGACCGCGGCGCCTCGCGCGGCCACATCATGGATGGCGTGAAGGCCAGCCTGAAGCGCCTCGGCACCGATTATATCGACCTCTACCAGCTCCACGGCCTCGACCCCGTTACCCCGGTGGAGGAGACGGTGCGCGCCCTCGACGACCTCGTGCGGCAGGGCCATGTCCGCTATGTCGGCGTGTCCAACTGGTCGGCATGGAAGATCATGAAGGCCCTCGGCGTCGCCGATCGTGGCGGCTGGACCCGGCCGCAGACCCTGCAGGCCTATTATACCCTGGCCGGACGGGACCTCGAGCGCGAGATCGTGCCGCTTCTCGCCGAGGAGAAGCTCGGCCTGATGGTGTGGAGCCCGCTCGCCGGCGGCCTGCTCTCGGGAAAATATGACCGCGCCGGCAACGGGCCGGCCGGGTCGCGCCGGGCGACCTTCGATTTCCCGCCCGTCAACCGCGACCGGGCCTTTGCCTGCATCGACGCTATGCGCCCGATGGCGGAGGCCCGCGGTGTCTCGGTCGCCCGCATCGCCCTCGCCTTCGTGCTGTCGCGGCCCTTCGTCATGTCGGTGATCGTCGGGGCGAAGACGGTCGCCCAGCTCGATGACAATCTGGCCGCCGCCGGGATCGTGCTCACCGCGGAAGAACTGGCGACGCTGGAGGCCGTCAGCGCCCTGCCGCTCGCGCTGTTGCTGTTCGTGCCGTGCGTGCTGTGCCTGAGTTTTTACCGGCGCCAATTGCCGCATCCATTGCGAATTACGGTGGCATTGGCGGTCTTCATCGTCGCGCTGGGCGCGGCGACCGTGACGACGATTTACGCGGGCGCTCTGGTCGGATTAATCGTGGCGCCGCTCATTGGCGCCCTTGTAGCCACAGCGATTCTGGGCTGGCGATACGGCGCGGCGCTGATACCGCTGGCGCTGTTCCCCGCGACGTTTCTGAGCGAGCAACACAGCGGCCTGATGCTCGTCGCATTGTTCATGGTGGCAGTCGGCGTGGCTGTGTGGACGGCGCGACGCAAAGTGGTTGAGCCGTCCTTCGCGGTGGATTAGAGATTTGTAGAGACGACGATTTATCGCGTCTAAAACTTGGATGAACCCATAAAATTTTACGGGAGCTTCAACGTTTCAGACGGGATAAATCGTCGTCTCTACAAATCATCTAAGCATCCAGACTTTCGTTCGGCCCATACGACGCAATCGCCGGATTCGCGAACGGATCGAGCGCCAAAACCGCGTTCACGTCATCCGCCGAAACGGCCAGAATCTGCGCCAGAACGTCTT
>JBBSSF010000309.1:0-5132 GCA_038242345.1 Hyphomicrobiales bacterium | reverse complement strand
CTGTTGGGCCGCGCGGCAGTATTTATAGATAGAATACATTATTTATTTAATCCGGAATTATTTTACAATTTTTATTTGCGCTGAGAAATAAGTAATATTTACATGATGGGATAGATGTCATGACGGCTCAATTCATCACCACCCCTTCCGGAGAGCGGCTCGTGGTCTTGCCGGAAAGTGAGTACAATGACCTTGTGAAGATCGCCGACGGTGCGATGGAGGACGCCTCAGATAGCGCGGCCTATGCCCGCTTTCTGGCGCGGGAAGCTGCCGGCGAGACCGAAATGATCCCCGCCGAAATCGTCAACCGGCTGCTGGCGGGCGAGAACCCGGTGCGGGTGTGGCGCAGCCATCGCGGGCTGACGGTCACTGAGCTGGCGGACAAGGCGGGCGTCGCCCAGCCCTATCTGTCCCAGATCGAGACCGGAAAGCGCGACGGCACGCTGGAGACCATGCGCCGGATCGCCGCCGCCCTCGGCGTGACGCTGGACGATCTCGCGGGCTGATACCCGCTCCGGGGCGTTGCCCCGGGCCCCCGTGGGAGGCAGAGCCTCCCACACCCTTCCCTTTTTCGCCTTACGAGCGGGTAGCGGGTTCCGTCCGGTCCGGGCCGTACCAGCCGCGCGAGCGGTTGACGATCGCCACCACGCTCAGCATCACCGGAACCTCGATCAGCACGCCGACGACGGTGGCCAGCGCCGCGCCGGAGTGGAAGCCGAACAGGCCGATGGCGGCGGCGACCGCCAGCTCGAAGAAGTTCGACGCGCCGATGAGCGCCGACGGGCCGGCGACACAATGGGCCTCGCCGGACAGCCGGTTCAGCAGGTAGGCGAGCCCGGCATTGAAATAGACCTGGATCAGGATCGGCACGGCCAGCAGGCCGATCACCAGCGGTTCCGCCAGGATGCGCTCGCCCTGGAAGCCGAACAGCAGGATCAGGGTGGCCAGCAGTGCCGTCAGCGACAGCGGGCCGAGGCGGGCGAGCAGCCGGTCGAGGGCTGCCTGTCCGCCGCGGGCCAGCACCTGCCGGCGCACGAGCTGGGCGGCGACCACCGGCACGAGGATATAGAGCCCGACCGACAGCAGCAGTGTCTCCCACGGCACGGTGATGGCCGAGAGGCCGAGGAGCAGGCCGACGATCGGCGCGAAGGCGACGATCATGATCGTGTCGTTGAGGGCGACCTGGGAGAGCGTGAACAGCGGGTCGCCCTTCACCAGATTGGACCACACGAACACCATGGCGGTGCACGGGGCGGCGGCCAGCAGGATCAGCCCGGCAATATAGCTGTCGATCTGGTCGGCCGGCAGCAGCGGGCGGAACAGCCCGCCGATGAACAGCCACGCCAGCAGCGCCATGGAAAAGGGCTTCACCGCCCAGTTGACGGCGAGCGTCACGCCGATGCCGCGCCAGTGCCGGCCCACCTGTCCAAGCGCCGCGAAGTCGATCTTCAGCAGCATCGGCACGATCATCAGCCAGATCAGCGCCGCCACCGGCAGGTTCACCCGGGCGATCTCGGCCGCGCCGATGAGCTGGAACACGCCGGGCAGCCAGTGGCCAAGGGCAATGCCGGCGACGATGCAGGCGGCGACCCACAGGGTCAGGGTTCTCTCGAAAAAGGTCATGGGGTTCAGAAGCTGGTGGGGCTCAGAAGCTGATGCGGCGGGTGAGGAGGGGGGCGCTCGACGGGCACAGGCCCGCCCCCTGACGGCTGGCGCGGATTGCCGCCGGTGCGGCGTCGCGCGCCATTTCGCGAAAGCCGAGGGCGGTGAAGAAGGGCGCGGCGGAGGTGGTGAGCAGCCAGGCCTGCCGGGCGCCGGCGGCCTGGGCCCGGAAGAGGAGCAGCGCCACGAGATTGCGGCCGATGCCGCCGCCGCGAACCGCCGGCAGCACCACGCCCGAGCGCACCAGCACGTCGCGCCCGTGCGGCTCCAGCCCGCCGAAGCCGCCGGTCTCGCCATCCAGGGTGTCGTAGCGGAAGAACTGGCGGCCGGGCTCGCCGAGGTCGGTCACCGGCAGGCCGGCGTCGGCGAGCGCCGCGACAAGCGCCGGATCCGTGCCGGCGACCGGGCTTTCGGCCAGCACCGGCACGCCCTCTTCCTTGAGGATGCGGGTCACCGGCCGGCGGGGCAGGAGATCCAGCACCACATCCGAGGGCCGGCACAGGCGCACGCCCTTCGGGCTCACCACGATCGGCCGGTTGAGGAGGATCGGATGGGCGGCGATGGCGTCGAGCAGGGCGTCGTCGGACAGGGTCGGCTCGCCGAGGCCAAGGTCGGCAAAGGGCGTGCCCCTCTCGCGCAGCAGCGCCCGGAGCGGCACGCCGGCGGCCGCGGCCAGGGCGCGGATCTGGGCCGGCGGCGGTGGCGTCTTCAGATAGTCGATCACGGCCGGCGCGATGCCGGCGGCCCGGATCAGCGCCAGCACATTGCGGGAGGTGCCGCAGGCCGGGTTGTGGAAGATGGTGACGACGCCGGAATCAGTCACGGCCGGGCTCCCTGGCGGAACAGCAGCTGTCGAGGGCGGCAACCGCCGGGGTGCAGACCTCCGGATGGCCCTGACAGCAGTCGCGCATCAGGAAGCCGACGAGATCGGCGAGTGCCGGAAAGGCGGCGCTGTAGAGGATCGAGCGCCCGTCGCGCCGCGCCACGATCAGCCCGGCGCGGTCAAGGCTCGCCAGATGGAAGGAGACCCGCGACGCCGCCGCCCCGTCCAGCGCCGCGGCAATGGTGCCGGCGGCAAGCCCCTCGGGCCCGGCCGTCACCAGCAGGCGCACGATGCGCAGCCGGGTCTCCTGGGAGAGCGCCGCAAAGGCGGCCAGCGCCTCGGATTCGGTCATGGAGACGTCACATTTCAAGAATCGTTGAAATGAGGATGGCCGGGTCCGCTGTCACATGCAAGCCCCTGCGGCCGGGTCGGGACGGGCCGGGCTGACGCGCGGTGCCGCGAGCCCGCCGCCGGCGGCGCTTCCCCTCTCGCCGCGGCGCAAAAAAGGGCGCATCCTGACGGCCCCGCCTTCCCCCCGGAGCCGCCATGCCTGACGTGCCGGAAAAGTCCGTCCGCCATTCCCATTTCGATGACGCCCACGCCCTCTTCATCGGCGTGCTGTTCTGTGCCCTCGGGATCTATCTCCTGAAGGAGATCGGCCTCGTCACCGGCGGCATCGCCGGCGTGGCGCTGCTCGTCTCCTATGTCACGCCCTTTCCGCCCGGCGGGCTGTTCGTGGTGCTGAACCTGCCCTTTCTCTATTTCGCCTGGCGCGGGCTGGGACTGCCCTTTGCCATCAAGACACTGATCGCAACGGTGGCCGTCGGCATCGGGGTGCGCTGGCTGCCCGGCTGGCTGCCGCTTGGCGCCGTCAGTCCGCTGTTCGTGGCGATCCTGGCCGGCGTGCTCATCGGCATGGGCATCCTGGCGCTCGCCCGTCACCGGTCGAGCGTCGGCGGCGTCGGCATCCTCGCGCTCTATCTTCAGGAAAAGCGCGGCTGGCGGGCGGGCTATGTGCAGATGGGCTTCGACGGGGTGATCCTTGCCACCTCGCTGGTGCTCTTCGACGTGAAGACCATCGCGCTGTCGATCCTGACGGCGCTCGCCACCAATCTGGTGCTGGCCCTCAACCACAAGCCGGGGCGCTATTCGGGCTACTGAGCCGCAGACGAGAGGCGTCGTCCCGGGGATCAGCGGCGCTTGAGCATGACGGCGAGGGCGCCTATCTGAGGAGTTCTGCCGGCCCGGCCCGCACGACCTCCCCGGGCCCGGCCTGTGACGAGGGTATCCGATGCTGAATGACGCCGTGGAGTCCCTCCGGGACATCTTTACCCCGCCCTTCCGGTCGGTGCTGCTGAAGTCCCTCGGTCTGACGGTCGCGCTGCTCGCCCTGCTCTGGATCGGTGTCGAAGGGGTACTCCAGACCTTCCTCACCAGTCAGGATGTGTGGGTGAATGCCATCCTGTCGCTGCTGGCCGGGGTGGGGCTGCTCGTCGGTCTCGGCTTCCTGGTGGCTCCGGTCACCACGCTGATCGCCGGCCTGTTCCTCGACGACATCGCCGAGACCGTGGAGACGACGCGCTTTTCCGGCGATCCCGTCGGCCGGGCCATGCCCCTCGGGCGCTCGCTCGTCATCACCCTGCGCTTCACCGGCGTGGTGATCCTCGGCAACATTCTCGCGCTGGCGCTGCTGCTGGTGCCGGGCGTCAACATCGTCGCCTTCTTCGTGGTGAACGCCTATCTCATCAGCCGGGAATATTTCGAGGCGGCGGCCATGCGCTACCGGCCGCCGGAAGAGGCCCGCGCCATGCGCAAGGCCTATGCGCTGAAGGTGTTCCTCGCCGGACTGCTGATTGCCGGCCTGCTTGCCATCCCGATCGTCAATCTGGTGACGCCGCTCTTTGCCACCGCCCTCATGGTGCGTCTGCACAAGGTGCTGTCGGCGGGCGATCCGCGGGTGGTCCGGATCACCGCCGCGCCGCGGAGCTGATACCAACGACCCTTGAAAAGGACTCTTTGGTATTCCGATGCAGATTTCTGATGCAGATTTCTCATGTCCTCGGGACATATGAGAAATCTGCTGTTCTTCAGGCGCGTGGGTGCGGTCAGAACCTGCGTGCCTGGTATCAGGACGCGCCGACGAGGCGCTTCAGCTTGGCGATGGCGATTTCCGGCGGGTCGGTATAGTCGACCGTGCCGGCGAACGACCCGTCCGCGCGGAACAGCAGCACCGCGGCCGAATGGTCCATGGTGTAGTCGCCATCCTCCAGCGGCACCTTGCGGGCGTAGATGCGGAATTCCTTGATGACCGGGTCGATCTCCTCCCGGCTGCCCGAGAGGCCGATGATGCGCGGATCGAAGGCGGTCAGATAGGCCGTCATCTGCTCCACCGTGTCCCGCTCGGGATCGACGGTGATGTAGAGCATCTGCAGCCTGTCGGCGTCGGGCCCCAGCGCCTTCAGCCAGTTGCCGGCCTCGAACAGGGTGGTGGGGCAGATGTCCGGGCAGTGGGTGAAGCCGAAGAACATCGCCTTTGCCTTGCCCGGGAAGCTCGCATCGGTGACGGTCTCCCCATTGTTGCCGCTCAGGCGATAGGGGCCGCCGATGGACACGGTGGCGCCCGGCGGGGCGGCATCCCGCTGAGAAT
>JBBSSF010000308.1:0-5139 GCA_038242345.1 Hyphomicrobiales bacterium | reverse complement strand
GCCATGTTCGCCGGCGCCATCCGCGTGTCGACGCCCTTCATGTTCGTGAGCCTCGGCGAGTGTCTCACCGAGAAATCCGGCCGCATCAATCTGGGGCTTGAGGGCACTCTCGTCTTCGGCGCCATGACCGGCTATGCGACGGCCTATCTCTCCGGCTCGCCCTGGCTGGGCGTGCTGGCGGCCGGGATCGCCGGCTCCTTCTTCGGCGCCCTGCACGGCTATATCTGCAAGCTGCCCAAGGTGAACGACATCGCCATCGGCATCGCGCTGATGCTGTTCGGCACCGGCCTCGCCTTCTTCGTCGGCAAGCCCTTCATCCAGCCCCAGGCGCCGCGCCTGCCCTCCCTCTCGCTCGGCGGCTGGTCCGACATCCCCCAGGTGCAGGAGGCCCTCAAGGTCAACCCGCTGTTCCTGGCCGGCATCGTGCTCGCCTTCGTCATGGCCTGGGCCTTCCGCAACACCCGCTGGGGTCTGGTGGTGCGCACCACCGGCGACTCGGCCGCCGCCGCCCTTGCTCTCGGCGTGAATGTCGATCTGGTGCGCTTCCTGTCGACCACGGCCGGCGGCTTCCTGGCCGGCATCGGCGGCGCCTTCCTGTCGCTCTATTATCCCGGCGCGTGGAACGAGGGCCTGTCCTCGGGTCAGGGCCTGATGGCGGTGGCGCTGGTGATCTTCGCCCGCTGGAACCCGGTCGCCTGCTTCGGTGCGGCGCTGCTGTTCGGCGCGGCCGGCGCCCTCGGTCCCGCCCTCCAGTCTGTGGGCATCACCCAGGGCTACTATTTCTTCAACGCCGCGCCCTATCTGCTCACCCTCTTCATCATGATCGCCTCCACCTCGCCCAAGCGCTCCCTGAGGGGCGCGCCGGGCGAACTGTCGATCACCAAGTGAGGCCGGCCCCGATGCCCGCGTCCGACACCTTCGTCGCGTCCGTGCCCTATCGCTGGCCCTATGATGGCGACCTGCGGCCGGAGAACACCGCCCTCGTCATCATCGACATGCAGACGGATTTCTGCGGTCCGGGCGGCTATGTCGACCGGATGGGCTATGACCTGTCCCTCACCCGCGCGCCGATCGGGCCGATCTCCCGGCTGCTGACGACGATGCGGGCGAAGGGCTACATGATCGTCCACACCCGGGAGGGCCACCGGCCGGACCTCGCCGCCCTGCCGGACAACAAGCGCTGGCGCTCGCGCCAGATCGGCGCCGGCATCGGCGATCCGGGACCGTGCGGCCGCATCCTCGTGCGGGGCGAAGCGGGCTGGGAGATCATCCCGGACCTCGCCCCGCTCTCCGGCGAGGTCATCATCGACAAGCCGGGCAAGGGCTCCTTCTGCGCCACGGATCTGGAGCTGATCCTGCGCCTCAGGGGCATCCGCAACCTGATCCTCACCGGCATCACCACCGATGTGTGCGTGCACACCACCATGCGGGAGGGCAACGACCGCGGCTTCGAGTGCCTGATCGTCTCGGATGCCTGCGGCGCGACCAAATACGAGAACCACCTCGCCGCCCTCGACATGGTGACCATGCAGGGCGGCGTGTTCGGGGCGGTCGCCACCTCCGACGCCCTTCTCGCGGCGCTTGTCTGATACCCCTTCCCCCCGGACCCGGAGACGCCCCTGATGTCCCTTCCGTCCGCTGCCACGCCCCATCCCGGCATCCGCGCCATCGGCCTCCGGGCCGAGGGGATGACCAAGATCTTCGGCTCGCTGACCGCCCTCGATGACGTGACGGTGGACGTGCCGGCCGGCTCCTTCCATGCGCTGCTCGGCGAGAACGGCGCCGGCAAGTCGACGCTGGTGAAGTGCATCATGGGCTTCTACCAGCCCACCCGCGGCCAGATCTCGGTGGCCGGCAAGCCCGTCACCATCGCGACGCCGCGCGATGCCCAGCACCTGAAGATCGGCATGGTCTACCAGCACTTCACCCTGGTGCCGTCGCTGACCGGGGCGGAGAACCTGGTCATCAGCCGGGCCGATGCCCCGGCCATCATCGACTGGTCGCGCGAGAAGAAGGCGCTCGGCGCGTTCATGGAGCGCATGCCGTTCCAGGTGCCCCTCGACACGCCGGTATCCGGGCTCTCGGCCGGCGAGAAGCAGAAGCTGGAAATCCTGAAGCAGCTCTATCTCGACCAGCGCTTCCTGATCCTCGATGAGCCGACCTCGGTGCTGACCCCCAACGAGGCCGACGAGATGCTCGGCCTCCTCAAGGGCATGACGGACAGGGGGGATCTCACCATCCTGATGATCTCGCACAAGTTCCGCGAGGTGACCGCCTTCTGTGACGCCATCACCGTGCTGCGCCGCGGCCGGCAGGTGGGGCAGGGCAAGGTCGGCGATCTCTCGGTGGACGAGATGAGCCACATGATGATCGGCGACACGCCGATCCGGGCGCGTGCGGCCCGCAAGGTGTTCCAGGATGCACCGGTCGTGCTGGAACTCGCCGGCCTCTTTGCCGACAACGACCAGGGCACGCCGGCCCTCAGCGGCCTGTCGCTGAAGGTGCGCGCCGGCGAGATCGTCGGCATTGCCGGCGTCTCGGGCAACGGCCAGTCGGAGCTCATCCAGGTGCTGTCCGGCCAGCGCGACCTGCGCATGGGCCAGTTCTTCATCGACGGCAAGGATTTCGAGCCGACCCGCAAGGACTTCGACAAGTACAAGGTGTTCGGCCTGCCGGAGGAACCCCTGCGCAATGCCGCCGTGCCGCGCATGAGCGTGGGCGAGAACATCGCCTTCCGGACCTTCGACAAGCCGCCGATCGCCAGTCTCGGCTGGTGGCTGTCGCCGGGCCCGATGCGGGCGCAGGCCAGACGGCTGATCGAGGCCTACCGGGTGAAGACGCCCAACCCCGAAGAGCCGATCCAGAATCTCTCCGGCGGCAATGTCCAGCGCGCCATTCTCGCCCGCGAGCTGTCCGGCGATGTGAAGGTGCTGATCGTCGCCAACCCGTGCTTCGGCCTCGATTTCGCGACGGTGGCCGAAATCCGCAACCAGATCATGGACCAGCGCAACAACGGCGCGGCCGTGCTGCTCGTCTCCGAGGATCTCGACGAGATCCTGGAACTGGCCGACCGCATCGCGGTGATCTCGTCGGGCGAGTTCACCCTGATGATCCCGGCCGCCGAGGCCGACCGCAACACCATCGGCAAGGCCATGGCCGGGCACGGGCATCATACCAAAGATCCTTGAAAAGGACTCTTTGGTATTCCGGTGCAGATTTTCCATGCCATTGGGGCATATGGAAAATCTGCTGATCTTCAGGCACGCGGTGCGGTCAGCACTTCGTGCGCCTGGTATCACTACGGTATTCTCAGGCGAAGGGAATGCCGATTCGCGTGAGGAAAATACGCGAATTCAGGACGCCAGAGCATTTTCCGTGAGCCGGGACGGTCGGGAGATGCCTTGAGGGTTTCGGGGGCGGCTGCCTCCGATCCCCCCCCGCCCGGAGGCCCGAGGGCCACCGGACCGCCCCCCTTTTTTCAGGCGGCCGTGCGGAACAGGCGGCCGCGCTCGGTGAGCGCCACCACGCCGAGCCCGGCCAGCGCCAGCACCAGATAGCCGGCCGCCAGCGGCAGCACCGTGCCATCGAACAGCTGGCCGATGGCAAGGCCGATCACGGCTCCGGCCATGGTGGTGTAGAAGCCGATGAAGGACGAGGCCGTGCCCGCCACCGAGCCCAGGGGCTCCATGGCCATGGCATTGAAGTTCGGCAGCGTCAGCGCGAAGCAGAACTGGCTGGCCGCCAGCGTCGCGGTGAAGAGCAGCAGCGGCGGGGTGCCATCGAACAGGAGGCTCTCCACCACCAGCGCCGCCGACAGCAGCACCAGCAGCGCCTGCCCGCCATGGGACAGCCGGCGCGGCCCGAACCGGCGCACCAGACGCGAGTTCGAGAAGGCGCCGACGCTCATCACCCCGGCAATCGCGCCGAAGGCCAGCGGGAACAGCGCCCCGAGACCATAGACGCTGGTCTCGAAGATCTGCTGGGACGAGCCGACATAGGCCATGATGGCGCCGGACGTGAGCGCGGCCACCGTGGAATAGCCGAACGCCCGCCGGTTGGTGACGGTGAGGACAACGCCATCGGCAATGGTCTTCAGGGAGAAGGACACGCGATATTCATCGCGCAGGGTCTCCGGCAGGCGCATCACCACCCAGATTGACAGCACGGCCACCATCACCAGCATGGAAATGAAGATCAGATGCCAGTTGCCAAGCATCAGGGTCAGCGTGCCGGTGGCCGGCGCCACCACGGGCACGATCAGGAACACCATCATGGTGAGCGACATCACCCGCGCCATGTCGGCGCCGGCGAAACGGTCACGCACGATGGCCACCGACAGCACCCGCGGCGCCGCCGCGCCGAGCCCCTGGACGAAGCGGGCGGCCAGAAGCGTGCCGAAATCCGGCGCCAGCATCGCCAGCACCGTGCCGACCGCAAACAGCCCGAAGCCGGACAGCAGCACGGGCTTGCGCCCGAACACGTCCGCCAGCGGCCCGTAGACCACCTGCATGACGGCGAACCCGACCATGTAGACAGTGATGACGAGCTGGAGATGGTTGGGATCGGCAACGCCGAAATCCGCCTGCATCGGCCCGAAGGCCGGCAGCAGATTGTCGATGGAGAGCGACACCAGCCCCATCATCAGCGAGACCAGCAGGACGAATTCGACGAAGGACTGGGAGGCCCCCGGGCGCGCGGGCGCGCCGGCGGTGCAGACTGTCATGGGACCGGATCCGAAAGAAGCTGGCGCGGACGCGGGACCATCCGGGCGGGGACGGCGCGTCTGCGGGGGAAGAGAATCGGGTGCTCCCGTGCCCTCGCCACCCCGAAGCCTGCCGGGGCGTTCACACCCGCACGGAGGGAGATTCAGGGGCAGCAGCCGGTGGCGGCGGCCGGACAAGGACCAGAAAGCCGGCCCGAGGGAGAGATCCGGGCCGGCTGACCGAAATCCGCCGGCATCCCGGCGGCGACAGGAGCAATGAGTGATTTGTAACGCATTCTTCGTGGCGGATCGATGGCAATCCGTAGAAATTCTGACTTGCCGGACAGCCTTGCGCGACCGTTGGTGCAGTGCAGCAACGACGGAACCGGCAGGGGGGTGCGCCGGGGTCGCACCGGGCGGAGCCTCACGCACCCCTT
>JBBSSF010000307.1:0-5141 GCA_038242345.1 Hyphomicrobiales bacterium | reverse complement strand
GCACTGCTTGAAGAACGTGGGGAAGTCCTGCCAGCCGACGGCCTCGATCATCTCCAGGGAGACGACGCGGTCGTAGGTGCCGGTGAGGTCGCGGTAGTCCTCGAGCAGGATCGTGACGAGCTCCTCCACCCCGGCGGCCTTCACCTTCTCGACGAACGCGGCCGCGTCCTCGCGGCTCGACAGGGCGAGCTTCGGCGTCGGGTCGCTGCTTGCGCCGGAATCGAGGGTCTTCAGCATTTTCCGAATGCTCCGTGGGATCGTTTCGGGGGAACGGGGAAGAGAAGGATCAGCGTGCGACCGCGGGGGTCGCCGCGATCGCCGCCATCAGATTGTCGTTGAGGCGGCGGGCAGCGGCGTTGAAGGCCGGCAGGCGCGGGGCGACCTCGCCGGCCAGACCCGCGGCCCGCTCGGTGCCGAGGGCCGCGATCAGGCTGGCCCTGTAGGCCGGGATCGCCTCCCATTCGGGCACCGTCGCCGGGGTGATCTCGCAATGATACTGGAAGCCCCAGGCATGGCGGCCGAACCGGAAGGCCTGCACCATGCAGGCCTCGGTCTCGGCCAGCACCGTCGCACCGGCGGGCAGCCGGATGACTTCCGCCCCGTGCCACTGGAAGGTCTCCACCATTTCGGGAAAGCCCGCGAGGATCGGGTCCGCCCGGCCGGCATCGGTCAGCCGGACATCGACGAGACCCACTTCCGGCGTCGCCGCCATGGGGCCGACCACGCCATCAAGGACCTCGGCCAGCAGCTGGTGGCCAAGGCAGATGCCGAGGAAGGGCCGGTCCAGCTCGGTGACCCAGCGCCGGATGGCCGCCTTTTCCGGGATGAGCCAGGGATGTTCGGCCTCCTGCCAGACATCCATCGGGCCACCCATGACCACCATCAGATCGAACCCCTCCAGATCCGGAATGGTCTCGCCGGCATCCAGTTCCACCTGAACGAGTTCATGGCCGGCCTCAGCCCAGAAATCACGGAAGATTCCGGGATGTTCAACGTCCACATGCTGGAGCGCGAGGATGCGCATGACCTGTCTCCCGTCTTCCTTCGTCTCGTCTCGTCCGCCCCTGAAGCGCCTTCAGGCGAGGTAAACACCGGCCCCCGTGACAGACGCCCTAGGCGAGCCGCCGGCCGGTTGTCGTGTCGAAGAGCACCATCGGCGCCGTCTCCAGAGCGAGCCCCAGCGGCGCGCCGGGGGCGAGGCCGCGGGCCACCGCCGCCTCCACCACCAGCCGCAGCGCCGTGCCGTCGGGGGCCGTCACCGTCAGCGCCGCCTTAAGGCCGAGGGGCTCGACATCGGCCAGCGTCGCCCGGAGCGGCGCCGTCCTGGCATCGGCGAGCGCCAGATGCTCGGGCCGGATGCCGGCCTCGGCCGTGCCGCCGGCCGCCGCCAGCCGCGCCGCCAGATCCGGCGGCACCGCCACCATGCCCCCGGCCACCCGGACCAGCCCGCCATCGGCCAGCGTCACCGGCACCAGATTGATTTCCGGCGCGCCGACGAAGCGGGCCGCCGCGCGATCGGCCGGCAGATCATAAAGGGTCTGCGGATCGGCGATCTGCACCACCCGGCCGGCACGGATCAGCACCACGGTGTCGGCGATCGCCATCGCCTCGGCAAAATCCGGGGTCGCCAGCAGGAAGGCATGGCCGAGCTCGCGCTGCAGCCGCTTCAGCTCGGCCCTGAGCTCGATGCGCAGCATGGCATCGAGGCTCGACAGCGGCTCGTCGAGCAGGAACAGCTTCGGCGCGCGGATGAGGGCGCGGCCAAGGGCCACCCGCTGGCGCTCGCCGCCGCTCATGGTGCGCGGCAGGCGTTGCAGCACATGGGAAATGCGCAGCGTCGCGGCAATTTCCGTCACCCGGGCCGCGATCTCGGCCGGCCGGACCCTGCGGATCTCCAGCGGGCTGGCGATGTTGCGGAAGCCGGTCTTGTCGGGATAGAGGGCCAGATTGTCGAAGATCATCGCCAGATCGCGGTCCTTCGGCTCCAGCCCGCCGGCATCCCGGCCACCGATCGCCACCAGGCCGCTGTCCGGGCCATCGAGGCCGGCGGCAATCCTGAGCGTGGTGGTCTTGCCGGCGCCGGCCGCGCCGAGGAGCACGGTGAAGGAGCCCTCCGGCACCTGAAAGCTGACATCCTCCAGGGCGGCCGCGCCGCGGAAGGTGCGGGTGACGCCGGCAAAGGCCAGCGCCGGGGCGGCGAGATCGGTCCGCAGCGGTGCCGTCATGTCGATCCCCTCCCCGTCAGAGCGCCAGCCGGCGACCGGTGTCGCCTCCGAAAAGCACGATCTGGGCCGGATCCAGCGCGACGCCGACCCGGTCTCCCTCCATGGGCCGGCCGCGGGCCGGCGCCAGCACCTTGAGGCTCGCCGCGCCCAGATCCACCGTCACCACGGCCTCCGGTCCGCGCGGCTCGACGAAGGTGACCGGGCCGGCCAGCGGCGTGTCATGGGCCGGCACCAGCGTGAGCGCTTCCGGCCGGATGCCGAAGACGATCTCGCCGGGCCGCGGCTGAAGATCCGGCCGTGCCAGCGGGATGACGAGGCTTTCCCTGCGGAACACCATGTCGCCGGCGGCCGACATCAGCTGCCCGCGCACCAGATTCATCGGTGGCGAGCCGAGAAAGCTCGCCACGAACACATGATCCGGCCGGTCATAGACGTCCGAGGTCGCGGCGACCTGACGGATCTTGCCGGCGCTCATCACCGCGATGCGGTCGGCCAGCGACAGCGCCTCGATCTGGTCGTGGGTGACATAGACGATGGTGAGGCCGATTTCCGATTGCAGCCGCCGCAGCTCCCGCCGCATGGCGAGCCGCGCCGCGGCCTCCAGATTGGAGAGCGGCTCGTCGAGGAGCAGGATCGCCGGCCGCGTCACCAGCGTGCGGCCGATGGCGACGCGCTGGAGTTCGGAGCCGCCAAGCTCGGCCGCCTTCGCCTTCAGCTTGTCGGTCATGCCGAGAAGCTCGGCGACTTCCGCCACCGCCTTCGCCACGTCCGCCTTCGGCCGGCCGCGCACTTCCAGACCGAAAGCGAGATTCTTCGCCACCGTCATGTGAGTGAAGACGGCATAGTCCTGAAACACCAGACCGACATTGCGCTGGCCGGCAGGCACCCCGACCACGGACACACCGTCGATGCGGATCTCGCCCGAGGTCGGCTGTTCGAGGCCGACGATCATGTTGAGGGTCGTCGACTTGCCGCAGCCCGACGGCCCCAGCAGGGCGACGGTTTCCCCGGACGTCACCGTCAGGTCGACGCCGTCGACCGCGGCCACCGAGCCATCGGAGAAGTCCTTGCGGACATTGACGAGTTCCAGCTTGGGCGTGCTCATCTCTTCACCGCTCCGAAGGTCATGCCGCGGGCGAGATGGCCCTGAATGAGGAAGCCGGCGATCACCAGCGGGATCATCGCGCCGACCGCCAGCGCCGCCTGCACGCCATAGAGGGTGCCGGCCGTGGCGGTGACATATTTCGCAAGCTGGACCGGCAGGGTGATGATGTTGCCGTAGGACAGCACCAGAGCGAACAGGAATTCCGACCAGTTGAGGATGAAGATGAACAGTGTCGTGGCAAACAGGCCGCCGCGGATGAGCGGGATCGTCACGACGATATGGGCCATCAGCCGCGAACGGCCATCCATCATCGCCGCCTCTTCGATCTCCCGCGGCAGATCTTCGACGAAGCTCTTCAGCATCCAGGTGGAGAAGGGCATGGTGACGGCGGCATAGATGGCGATCAGGCCGGGATAGCTGTCGATCAGGCCGATATTGGAGAACAGGATGACGAAGGGCACCGCGATCGCGGCCGGCGGAAACATGCGGCCGGAGAGGATGATGAGCGGCGTTGCCTTGCCGCCATTGCCATAGCGGGAAATGCCGATGGCCGAGATGAGGCCGATGCCGACCGAAATCGCTGTCGCCACCACCGAGGCGAGGATGGAGCCGACAAGGGCCGGGCCGACCGAGGTGGAGACCCCGGACAGGCCCTCGCCTTCCAGCGCCTTCGGATTGAAGAGGGCCTGATAGTTGATGGCGGTGGCCCGCGACGGCAGCCACAGCGCCGGCGAGGCATTCCAGTCCGTCGGCGGCTTGATGGAGGTCATCACGATCCAGAACACCGGGAAGAGCGTCAGGATCAGGGCCATCGCCAGCACGACGGCGAGCACGGGGGAGAGTTTCGGCGTCGGCATCAGCGGCGGGCCTCCAGAAGCTGGTCGCGCACGGGCGCCATCAGCAGGTGAACCAGAACCAGCGTGCCGATGAGCACGAGGAAGGCTGCGGCGGCGCCGTAAGCGAGCTGGAAATCATTGAAGGCGAGCTTGTAGATATAGAGGCTGATCGTCTCCGTCGACGTGCCCGGACCACCGCGGGTCAGCATGAAGACTTCATCGAACAGCTTGATGATTTCCATGGAGCGAATGACGAAGGCGACGACGATGACGGGCTTCAGCGTCGGCAGCACCACCCGCCAGAACACCTGCCGCGGGCTCGCCCCCAGGATCACCGCCGCACGCACCGGATTTTCCGGCACGGCATTGAGACCGGACAAGAGGATCAGGAAGAATAGCGGCGTCCAGTGCCAGACTTCCGTGACGATCACCGTGACGAGCGCGAATTTCGCATCGCGGAACCATTCCACCATGGCGCCCGGACCGAACAGCAGCGCCAGGATCTGATTCACCGGACCGTTCGACTGGAACAGCATCCAGAAAGTGTAGCCGACGACCACCGGCAGAACCATCATCGGGGTGAGGAAGGCCGAAAACAGCACCGACTTGCCGCGGAATTCGCGCAGGAACAGCACCGCAAGGCCGAGGCCCAGCACGAATTCCAGCGACAGGCAGACGGCGGAAAGGAGCAGCGTGCGGATGACGGCTTCCAGAAAGCGGTCATCATAGACGAGCAGCTCCTCATAGTTGAGCAGACCGACCAGATCCGCATCGACAAGGGAGCCGCGCGTCGGCGACCAGTCAGTGAAGCTCATATAGAGCGCCACCAGCAGCGGCAGGATCAGCACGACAGCAGAGATGATCTGCCCCGGCAGCATCAGCGCCCGGCCGAACCGCGCCGTGCGGGTGCGGACACTGGACGGAAACTTTCCCGGAGCTGTACTCGTTTCTGGTGCAGTATCGGCAAGACTGGTC